>NZ_JAOEEE010000009.1:0-201136 GCF_029837675.1 Pseudomonas sp. GD04015
AAGGGAGCAGGGCGCTACGACCCATAACGGGTGCACGGTGATGAAAAAGCCCCGCATGAGCGGGGCTTTTTCGTTACCAGCGGTGGCCGTGGTGATGGCGGCGGGGTTCGCGCCAGTGCCTGTAGCGTGGTGGCGGGGGCGCGGGCACGTAGTACACCGGACCGGGGCTGTAGTAGACCGGGCGTGGCTCGTAATAGACGGGACGGGGTTCGTAGTAGACCACCCGGGGCGGTGGCGGCGCCCGGTAGACCGGGGCGGGCGCGTAGCCGCGGTCCGATCTCTGGCTGGCCAGCACGCCGCCGATGATGGCTCCGACCGCGACGCCCGCGGCCACGTCGCCGCGATCCGCCGCTTGTGCCTGTTGCTCACCGGCGAAGGTCAGGCTGGCGATCAGGCCGGTGATGATTGGGATACGCGAAAGCATGGTCGAGACTCCTGTGGGGAACCGGTTCTCCGGTCAATGTCTTCGACTGTGCCCCGTGCGGGCCATTGCGCGGGGCAGTGTAAATCCTGTGTAAAACGAGGCGGCGACAATCTTCTTATATGGATTGGCCCGCCGGAGGCATGGCTCACGGTGTGCCAGCGGGTTTTGCGCTTTACTGCTTGCCGAGAGGCGTGCGAAGGCGCGGGAGCGAGGCCGACGGATGAACGCGATGGTTGTCAGGTGGGGCGGGCTTGCCGTGGTGCTGATGGCGCTGGGGCTGGCCGGCTGTTCCGGGCGCCTGACCCACGAGAGCATCGTCAGCAAGCGCAGCGAGCCGCGGGCCGGCGAGTTCCTGCAGAGCGACGTGGACCGCATGGCCACGCTGGCGATGCGCGACAACCTCAATAGCCTGTACCAGCTGATGAGCAAGCTGTACCAGCGCAACCCGCAGGAGTGGCGCAAGACCGGCCTGGCCAGCCGCGCCGAGGCGGAGCGGGCGATCCACCAGGCCATCGAGCAAGACCAGCCGCTACCGCAGCTCGGCGGGCGGCGCGATATCGCGGCGCTGAGTTATTCGCTGGGTGCCGATTTCCAGGGCGACCGGGTCGGCGCCTTCATCTACGCCCTCGGCAGCATGCTGGTGACGGCCCACGGCGGGCGCACCGAGTTCTACCTCACCGATTCGTTCGACGCCCGTTTCATCCACAACGCCGCGCGCAACATCGAGAAGGCGGCGTGGATGCTGGCCCAGCGCCGGGACGCCAGCGGCCGCCCGCTGCTGCTGTCCAACGAGGGCAGCAACCTCAGCTACGCGGTGGAGTTCGGCAAGATGACGGCGCGCCTGGACCTGCTCACCCACGTGCTGGAGGAGCGCTATCGCCGGCTCGGCGTGAACTACGCGCAGAGCCTGCTGTTCCTCAACTTCCTGCCGGTGCAGTGACGCCTCAGCGCTCCCAGCGGCGCAGAATCCGTTCCAGCTCGCCGCTGGCCCGCGCCTTGTCCAGTGCCGCGGCGAAGCGCCGGGCACGCTCGTCGCCCTTGGTGAAGGCCACGTAGCGCGGCATTTCCACCAGTGGCCTGGGCAGCAGGCGCACGTGTTTCTGGGCGCGCTGTTCCTGGACGAAGTAGAGCAGCTGGGTGCGGTCGCCGACGATGATGTCGATGCGCCCGGCCAGCAGCATGGAGACCAGCTGGCGCGGGTTCTGCGCGCTGGTGTCGCGGGCCAGGTCGGCCCTGTCGAAGGCCGACTCGTAGGCGTAGCCGCGCACCTGGCCGATGACGAAGGGGGAGAAGTCGTCCAGGGTCTGCCAATCCTGGATGCTGGTCTTGGCAGTGGTCATGAACACGGTCGAGCCGGTGCGGATCGGGCCGACCAGTTCGTACTGGGCCATGCGCTCCGGCGTGCCGGCGAACTGGAAGGCCATTTCGGTCTCGCCCCGTTCGAGCATGCGCTTGACCCGTTCCCAGGGGTACAGGCGCAGGCTGTGGGCGATGCCGGCCTGCTGCAGCACCGCCCCGATCAGGTCCACATCGATGCCGCGCGGGGTGTCGTCGTCCTGGGTGACGAAGCTGTAGGGGGCGAACTGTTCGTCGCCGATAACCCGCCAGGTCTCGGCGTGGAGCAGGGGGCTGAGGAGGAGCAGAAGAACGAGCGACAGGCTGCGCATGGTGTCCTCCCGGGCAGGGACGGGCGCCTGGCGCGCCCGTTCATTTCAGCCTAGTGCCTGCGGGAGGATTTGCGCGTGGCGATCCGGCGTTGCACCGGATCGGGCATCAGACCTTGCGCACGAACTCCGACTTCAGCTTCATCGCGCCGATGCCGTCGATCTTGCAGTCGATGTCGTGGTCGCCGTCGCACAGGCGGATGTTCTTGACCTTGGTGCCGGCCTTCACCACCAGGGACGAGCCCTTGACCTTGAGGTCCTTGATCACGGTGATGGTGTCGCCGTCCTGCAGCAGGTTGCCGACCGAGTCCTTGATCACGCGCTCGTCGCCCGCCTCCGGCGCGGCGTCGGCCGACCATTCGTGGGCGCACTCCGGGCAGACCAGCTGGCTGCCGTCCTCGTAGGTGTATTCGGAGTTGCACTGGGGGCAGGGCGGCAGGGTGCTCATGGCGGTACCTCGGTCGGAGCGTAAAAGCCGCATATTGTATAGGGTTTTGCCCGCCCTGTGGCGATTGGTCGAACCGATGCCGCCGCGGCGCCGTCCCACCTTGCAGGAAGAATGCTCGAACACGGGAGAAAGGGGCATGGCATTCATCGATCTGCGTGGCGTTTCCTGGTGGACCCTGGTGCGCGGCACCGTGACCGACTTCATCGACGACGAACTGCCCGTCTATGCGTCGGCGCTGGCCTTCCAGCTGTTCTTCTCGCTGTTTCCCTTCCTGCTGTTCCTCATCGCCCTGATCGGCGTGCTGGATGCCCAGCCGATCTTCGACTGGCTGCACCAGCAGGCCGAACTGGTGCTGCCGCAGGATGCCCTGGGGCTGGTCGACCCGGTCATCACCCAGTTGCAGACCCAGCAGCCGGGGCTGTTCTCCATCGGTATCCTGCTGGCGCTGTGGACCGCCTCGGCGGCGGTGCGCTCGACCATGGCGGCGATGAACCGCGCCTACGGCGTGGAGGACGGCCGCCCGGCCTGGAAGCTGGTGCCGCTGTCGCTGCTCTACACCGTGGGCATCGCCATCGCGCTGCTGACGGCGGCGGCACTGATGGTGGTCGGCCCGCAGGCGATGAACTGGCTGGCCACCCAGATCGGCCTGGAGGAGACGGTGGTGGTGCTCTGGGCCTGGCTGCGCTGGCCGCTGGCGGTGCTGATGCTGATCCTGGTGGTGGCCGCCGTGTACTACCTGGCGCCGGACGTGAAGCAGGAGTTCCGCTTCATCACCCCCGGCTCGATCCTGGCGGTGGTGGTGTGGATCGCCGCCTCGCTGGGCTTCGGCTACTACGCGCAGAACTTCGCCAACTACAACGCCACTTACGGCAGTATCGGCGCGATCATCGTGTTCCTGCTGTACCTGTACATCTCCTCGGCGGTGCTGCTGTTCGGCGCCGAGATGAACGCGGTGATCGAGCACCACGCCAACGAAGGCAAGGACCCGGGCGAGAAGGAGGCCGGCTGAGGCCGGCTACCACAGCGCGCCGAGCTGGCGCTCCAGCCGCTCGCGGTGGTCGGGGTGGGCGATGTCGAGCATGCAGCGCATGCGCTGGCGCAGGCTCTTGCCGCGCAGGTCGGCGACGCCGTACTCGGTGACAATCAGCCCCGCGTCGCCGCGCGGCACGGTGGCCGGCCCGCTGAGGCTGGCGACGATGCGGCTGGCGCCGCCCGCCGTGGACGGCAGGGCGACGATGGGCAGGCCGCCCTTCGAGCGGTGCGCGCCGCGCAGGAAGTCCAGCGCCCCGCCCAGCGCGCCGACGTAGTTGCCGGCCGCCACTTCCGAGTTGATCTGCCCGCCGAGGTCCACTTCGATGGCCGAGTTGATCGCCACCAGGCGTTCCTGGCGGGCGAGCACGTCCGGGTCGTGGGTGTAGGCGGTGGAGCGCAGCATGATCGCCGGGTTGTCGTGGGCGAAGTCGTGCAGCAGGCGGCTGCCGAGCAGCACGCCACCGACGCTCAGGCCACGGTCCAGGCTCTTGCGTGCATTGGTGATGGCGCCGCTGCGCATCAGCTGGGCGACGCCGTCGCCGATGCTGCCGGAGTGCACGCCCAGGTCGCGGTGGTCGGCCAGCGCGCCGAGCACCGCGTCGGGAATCGCGCCGATGCCCACCTGCAGGGTCGCGCCGTCCTCGACCAGCCCGGCGATGTGCCAGGCGATCTGCGCGTCGACCTCGCGGATGCGGCTGGGCGGGTTCTCCAGCGGCGGCCGGTCGGTGTGCAGGATGGCGTCGATATCGTCCGCGCCCAGGGTGCGCTCGCCCTGGACGCGCGGCGCCTGCCGGTTGACCTCGGCGATCACCACCCGCGCCGTGTCCAGCGCCGGCAGCAGGTACTCGTGGGCCAGGCTCAGGCTGTAGCGGCCGTCGGCGTCGGCGGGGGCGAGCTGGAGCAGCAGCACGTCGATGCGCAGGGCGCCGCTGCCGATCAGCGCCGGCAGCTGCGAGTAGTGGCAGGGCAGGATGTCGAGCGCGCCGGCCCTGGCCAGCTCGCGATTGGCGCCGGCGCCGCAGTAGGCGAGGAAGTCCACGCAGTCGGCGTGCTCGGGCCGGCAGGTGTCGCTGTTGGCGATGCCCAGCATCACCCGGAAGCGACCGATGCGTTGCCGCTGGGCCATCAGCGCCCGGGTCAGCGGCAGCGGCTCGGCGTTGGCCTGGCCCCACAGCACCGTGTCTCCCGGGCGGATCAGGGCGGACAGGTCGAGGTTGTCGGTCTGCAGCGGCGTGGGCATGGCGAACTCGCGGCGAAGGCGCGGCCGGCGGATAACCGGCCACGGCTCAGGAATGGGGAGGTGGCGGCGACCGGCTGGCCGCCGCCCGGGGTCAGACGATGGACGACGGGTGCTTGGCCAGCGGCGTGACCTGGATGGTCATGAAGGGGAACAGCGGCAGGCTGGACAGCAGGGCGTGCAGCTCGTCGTTGCTCTCGACATCGAACACGCTGATGTTCGAGTACTGGCCCACCACGCGCCACAGGTGCGGCCACTTGCCGGCCTGTTGCAGCTCGACGGCGCGGGCCTTCTCCGCGGCCTTGATGGCCTCGATCTCGTCCTGCGGAATGTCGCGCGGAATGTTCACATCCATCTTTACGCAATACAGCATGGGGTTCTCCCGTTCAGGTCAGATCTTGCTCTGGCTCAGTTCGCCGGTGAAGGGCTCGTCGCTGTCGCCGAGGACCTTGGCGTCCACGTCCTCCAGGCGCACGCCGCGGGTCTCCGGCAGCAGCAGGACGGCGGTGATCGACAGGGCGTAGGCCACCAGGCAGAAGGTGCCGATGGAATTGGCCAGGCCGATGCGCTCGGACAGCACGCCGACGCCGGCGATGGACAGCGCGCCGAGGGACTTGCCCAGGTTGTAGGAGAAGCCCATGCAGGTGGTGCGCACGTGGGTCGGGAACAGTTCGCTGAGGAACGGGCCGAGCACGGCGAAGATGCCGGTGGCGAAGGCGCCGACCGTGAAGGCCATGAGCAGCAGCAGGGTGGTGCTCATCGGCACCAGCATGTAGATCACGGTGAAGATCCAGGCGCCGACGCTGAACAGCAGCAGCGCCGGGCGGCGGCCGTAGCGGTCGGCCAGCCAGGAGGTGATGACGAAGCCGGCGAAGGCCCCCGCGCACATCACCAGCATGGTGAAGATCACCGGGCCGGGCTTGAGGCCGCGCTCGCTGACCATCAGGGTCGGCAGCCAGGCCATGATGGTGTAGGCGGCGGCCTGCAGGCCGGTCACCAGCATCGCGCCGAGCAGGGTCAGGCGGACCACGCCGGGGCGGAAGGCGGAGAGAATCGAGGCCTTCTCCTGCACCTTGGCGGTGGCCTGCTTGTAGATTTCAGGGTCCTTGACGTGACGGCGGATGAACAGCACGAAGCCGGCCGGGATCACGCCGACCCAGAACGCCACGCGCCAGGCGATTTCCTGCGGCAGCCAGGCCAGCAGGGCGGTCATCACCACGGCCGCCAGGGCCCAGCCGAAGGCGAAGCCGCTCTGCACGAAGCCGAGTGCCTTGCCGCGGTGCTGCGGACGGATCACCTCGGCCATCAGCGCAGCGCCCACTGCCCACTCGCCGCCGAAGCCGAGGCCCTGCAGGGTGCGCACGACCAGCATCTGCTCGTAGGAGGTGGTGAAGCCTGCCAGCGCGCCGAAGAAGGTGAACCAGCAGATGGTGAAGATCAGGATGCGCACGCGGCCGTAGCGGTCGGCGAGGATGCCGGCGATCCAGCCGCCGAGGGAGGCGGAGAGCAGTGCCGCGGTGCCGAGCACGCCGGCCTCGCCCTTGGAGATCTGCCAGATCGCCATCAGCGCCGGCAGCAGGAAGCTGAACATCTGCGCGTCGTAGGTATCCAGCGCCCAGCCGGAGAAGCAGGCCCAGAAAGTCTTGCGCTCCCGGGAGGAGCCCGTTTTGTACCATTCGAACATGTTGACCGTCCTTCTTGTTATTGGATGTCGGCTCATGGCGCAGGGCAACCATGACATCGGTGTCGGGCCCGGCCGGGGCCGGGCGTTCTGGCTGAAACAGCCGTTGCGGCGAGCGCCTCCTGGCACGGGTCCGCGGTGTTCTTTTCCACGTTCCGGAGCATGCGGCAGATCGCGCCGGCCGCCCATTTGCGATTACGAAAGCCTGTCTTTCGGCTGCCCTAAGTGGCGGCGCGGGTCAGGCGTCGCGCGGCGCGACCAGGATGTCCTGGGCCATGCTGGCGACCAGCAGGCCGTCGCGCCGGTAGATGTGGGTCATCGCCAGGCCGCGCCCCGAGAGGCTGCGCACGGCGTCGTTGACGAACAGCAGCCAGTCGTTGGCGTTCAGTTCCAGGCTGTGGAACCAGAGCGTGTGGTTGAGGTTGCTGATGTAGTAGTGCTGCCACAGTTCGAGCATGCCCAGCGGCGGCGCCAGGCTGCCGTTGAGCCAGCAGTCGGACATGTAGGCCAGGGCGGCGTGATGCAGGCAGCCCTCGCCGACCAGAGGCTGACTGAGGCGCACCCAGTAGGCGATCCGGCGCTGCTCGGCCGGTCGCTCGAAGTAGCCCTCCGGGTGGATCGGCCGCACGTCCAGCACCGGCCGCGCGGAGAAGCGCAGCTGCACCGCCTCGCTGTGCTGCGGGTAGCGCGCCGCCAGCTCGCGCAGGGTCGGCAGGCTCTCCGGGTCGGGCGCCGGGTGCTCCAGCCGGTGCGGCTGGCCGGGGTGGGCCTGGGCCAGCTGGAACGAGGCGTTGGCGCTGAACACCAGGCCGGTGCCCTGCACCCCATACAGGTGGCGGGTGGAGAAGCGCCGGCCCTCTTGCAGGGTTTCCACGCTGTATTCGATGCCGTCCTGCGGGCGGGCGCCCTGCAGGAAGGTCATCTGCAGCATGCTCGGGCTGCGCTGCGGCGCGGTCTGCGCCGCCGCCCACAGGGCCTGGCCGAGCAGCTGGCCGGCGTACACCCGGCCGTTGGCGTTGGTGTCGCAGACTTCGCTGCGGTAGCCGTTCTGGCCGTTGTGTTCGAGCGACAGCAGCTCGGCGAGGTCGCGCTGGTCCCAGGCGCGGGCGTTGGCGCCGCTGGCCATGTCAGCGCCTCATTCCGCGGGGCTCAGCGCCGTCAGCGCGCTGCGGCCGGGTTCCCGCGAGGGCTGCTCCAGGGCGGAGAAGTCCAGCGCCACCGAGGTGACATCCTGCAGCGCGGAGGCGTCGATGTCGCCGACCAGCTCGATGACCTTCACCCCGTCGGCGGTGATCTCCAGCGTCGCCAGGTCGGTGTACACCCGGCTGACGCAGCCGAGCCCGGTCAGCGGGTAGCTGCAGCGCGGCATCACCTTGCTGCGGCCCTGCTTGTCGAGGTGCTCCATCATCACGTAGATGCGCTTGGCGCCGATGGCCAGGTCCATCGCCCCGCCGACCGCGGGAATCGCGTCCGGCGCGCCGGTGTGCCAGTTGGCCAGGTCGCCGCCGGCGGAGACCTGGAAGGCGCCGAGCACGCAGATGTCCAGGTGGCCGCCGCGCATCATGCCGAACGAGTCGGCGTGGTGGAAGAAGGCGGCGCCGGGGGCCAGTTTGATCGGCTCCTTGCCGGCGTTGATCATGTCCCAGTCCTCCTCGCCGGCCGGCGCGCCGGTCCAGCGGCCGAGCACGCCGTTCTCGCTGTGCAGGAAGATGTCTTTGTCCGCCGGCAGGTGGTTGGCCACCATGGTCGGCAGGCCGATGCCCAGGTTGACGTAGGCACCCTCGGGAATGTCGCGGGCCACCCGGGCGGCCATGGCGTTGCGTGTCTGTTTGTCCATCTCGGCCTACCCCGCCTGCTGCTGAAGGAACGCCGGCGCGGCGCGCCGGACGATGCGCTGGACGAAGATGCCCGGCGTGACCACCTGCTCCGGGTCCAGCTCGCCCAGCTCGCAGATGCGCCCGACCGAGGCGATGGTGGTGCGCGCGGCCATGGCCATCACCGGGCTGAAGTTGCGCGCGGTCTTGCGGTACACCAGGTTGCCCCAGCGGTCGCCGGCCTCGGCGTTGATCAGCGCGTAGTCGACGTGGATCGGCGATTCGAGCACGTAGTGGCGGCCGTCGATCTCGCGGGTCTCCTTGCCCTCGGCCAGCAGCGTGCCGTAGCCGGTGGGGGTGAAGAAGCCGCCGATGCCGCAGCCGGCGGCGCGCAGGCGCTCGGCCAGGTTGCCCTGGGGGATGATCTCCAGCTCCAGCTTGCCGGCGCGGTACAGCTCCTCGAACACGTACGAGCCGCTCATCCGCGGGTAGGAGCAGAGGATGCGCCGCACCTGGCCGGCCTTGAGCAGCGCGGCCAGGCCGGTGTCGCCCTGGCCGGCGTTGTTGCTGACCAGGGTCAGGTCGCGGGCGCCCTGGGCGATCAGCGCCTCGATCAGGTCTTCGGGCATGCCGGCGCCGCCGAAGCCGCCGACGGCGATGGTGGCGCCGTCGGGGATGTCGGCCAGCGCGTCGGCGGCGCTGGGGGAAAGCTTGTCGATCATGCGGTTGTCCTTTCTCTTCTTGTGGCGTCGGGGACCGCGCCGACGGGCATCGGCCCGCGTCGCAGGGCCGCTGGAAGCGGCTTCCCCCGCATGAAAATCAGCTTGCCAGCGCGCCCCGGGGCCGACAATTTCAGTCTGCGGAAGGGCCGCTTAACCGCCGGTTAAGGTGCCGCGCGCAGGGCGGCGCGGGGCGCTCAGACGCCGGCCACGCCGACGGTCATGCCACCGCAGACGTACAGCGCCTGGCCGGTGACGAAGCCGCTGCGCGCGTCGAGGAAGAACGAGGCGGCCTGGGCGATGTCCTCGGGCGCGCCGAGGCGCTTGACCGGCACCGAGTCGATGATCGCCTGGGTGCGCGGGCTGTCCGCCGGGTTGGCGCGCTCGAACAGCTCGGTGCGGATCGGCCCCGGGCCGATGGCGTTGGCGGTGATGCCGAAGCGCCCCAGCTCCAGCGCCCACACCCGGGTCATGCCGATCAGCCCGGCCTTGGTCGCGGCGTAGGCGCTGCGCAGTTCCTTGCCCAGGGCGGCGCGCGAGGACATGTTGAGGATGCGCCCGAAGCCGGCCTCCTTCATGCCCGGCAGCAGCGCCTGCATGCACTGCAGCGAGCAGCGCAGGTTGAGCGCCCAGACCCGCTCCAGTTCCTCGAAGCTCTGTTCCTCGGCGCTGGCCGGGCAGACCATGCCGACGTTGTTGACCAGGCGGGTGATCGGGCCCTCGGCCAGCGCCGCTGCAAGGGCGGCGGCGGTGGCTGCGGTGTCGCTCAGGTCGGCGATCAGGCCGTCGCCGACGCGGTCGATGATGACCGGCTCGAAGCCGTCCTGGCGGCAGCGTTCGGCGATGGCGGCGCCGATGCCGGAGGCACCGCCGGTGATCAGTACACGTTGTTTGGACACGGGTATTTCCTCGACTTCAGACAGTGGCGACGGGGTTCAGCGGCGCGCCCACGGCGCCCGGCAGGCGCAGTGGCGGCGCGGTGAGCAGGAAGCGGTTGCGGCCGTGGGCGCGCAGCCAGTTGGCCAGCGGCGTGAGGTGCCACAGCTCGCCCAGGTGCACGCCGAGCTTGAACAGGCAGTGGTGGTGCAGTGGCATCACCGAGCAGCAGCTGCCCGGCTCGCCGGAGGGGAAGATTTCCACCGAGTAGTTGTCGGCGGCGATGGCCACCAGGTCGCTATCGGTGATCCAGTTGAGCAGGCGCCCGTCGTTGCCGTCGAGCACCGCGGCGAGGCGTTCCAGCGCCTGCGGGTCGGGGTTCTTGTTCATTCCCAGCAGCGCCTCGGCATAGCCGGTGTGCAGGCAGACGATGTCGCCCGGCTCGACCTCGACCCGGTCGGCTTCCAGCACGCGCATCAGCTGGTCGTAGCCGACGTGGGTGCGGCCCAGGCCGAAGTGGTGGTGCAGGTCGATCATCACCCCGCGCCCCTGCACGCAGGTCTCGGCCATGCGCTCGATGCCCAGAGCGTGGGCGCAGGAGGTGCTGTGCGGCTTGATCGCCCCGGCGATGCCGCAGTCGGCCAGGTCGTCCGGGCCCTCGACATCGCCGCCGGCGGTGAAGCCGTTGTAGTACAGCGGCTCGGCGATGCCGTCGCCGTCGGCGTCGAACAGCGCGCCGACGTGGGACAGCGCGTCCCACTGGGTCGAGTACTGCAGGTGGAGGATCGCCAGGTCGTCGCTGAGCACGTCCGGGCGGCCTTGCTCGATGCGCTCGTAGGCGTAGTTCATGTTGACCCCGCCCTTGCGCAGCAGCGGGCGCAGGATCGGCGGCAGGCGGTTGACGTTCATCGCGTTGCCGCCGGGGTAGTCCAGCGGCAGGCTGAGGCAGAAGGCCAGGCCCTCGCGGACCTCGGCGATGCCCTGGCGGACCTTTTCCGGGGTCAGCAGGTTGAGCCGGCCGATCTGGTCGTCGGGGCCGAAGTCGCCCCAGTTGGAGCCGTCGGGACGGCGCTTCCAGCGTTGTGCAGCCATTGGAGGTTCCTTGGTTTCGGATGCGGGGACGCGGGGAGCACAAGGCTCCCAGACCTGCCCGGGGCGGACAATTTCGCTCTGCGAAAGCCCCGCTTAAGCGAGGCTTAAGCCTGCAGGGCGGGGGTGTCCGGGGTGCGGTACCAGTCGATCAGGCTGTCGGCGAAGTCGCGGGCGAAGGTCGACAGGCCGTCGAAGTCCTGGGCGCAGAGCTGGAAGGTGCGCACGGCCCAGGGGTCGAGCAGCTTGCAGGAGCCGAGGTTCTGTCGGCCCTTGAGCCGCTCGTAGCCGGCCTGGGGGACGATGGCGATGCCGGCGCCGGCCTCGACCATGCGGAAGATGGCGTCGGAGCTGGCGACCTGCACGCGGATGTTCCACGGGATGTGCAGCGCCGAGGCGGCGCGGTTGAGGAACACGTGCAGCGCGCTGCCCTCCAGCAGGGAGACGAACTCGTAGGCCAGGGCGTCCTTGAAGTACACCTCCTCCTGCCGGAGGATCGGGTGGTCCTGGGGGGCGATGATCATCAGCCGGCTATAGACGAACGGCACGCTCTGCAGGCCGTCGGTGACCACGCTGCCGGAGACGATGCCGAGGTCGGCGCTGCCCTCGCGGATGGCGCGGACGATGTCGTCGCTGAGCCGCTCGCGCATGTCGATGTGCACGTCCGGGTGGCTGCGCAGATATTCGCCGACCACCGGCGGCAGGTATTCGGTGATGGCCGTGGTGTTGGCCAGCAGGCGCAGCTGGCCCTTGAGGCCCTCGGTGAACTGCTGCAGGTCGCCGGTGAGCAGCTCCAGTTGCGAGAGGATTACCCGCGCGTGCTGCAGGTAGGTCTTGCCGGCGTTGGTCAGCGTCACGCCCTGGGGCGAGCGCTCCAGCAGGCGCATGCCGAGGTTGTCCTCGAGGTTCTTGATGCGGTTGCTGGTGGCGGGCACCGAGAGAAAGGAGCGCTCGGCGCCGCGCGTCAGGCTGCTGGTTTCCGCGATGTTGATGAACAAGCGGAAATCGGTGATATCGAAATGCATCGCCATGGTCGAGTACGTCCTGCCAAGTGATGGTTCACGGTACTGGCTGGTAGCGCCCCTGCCTAGGCGACGTTCGTCGGCGGGGGCGTCGCGCCCGCGCTACCAGGCCGAGGGCTCGAAGCGGAAGCCGGTGCCCTCGCGGCGGATGAAGCCGCAGTGCGGCTCGCCGAAATGCACCGGCATGATCAGCGCCTCGCTGTCGGCCGCGCGGTTGAGGAAGTCCAGGCGCGTTTTGCGGGCGGTGTCTTCCCAGATGCAGTAGCCGGAGTTGATGTCGGGGCGCACGATCTGCACCGGGCTGTGCAGGATGTCGCCGCAGAAGATGCCTTCCTCGCCGTTGGAGCGCACGCGGAAGGTCACCTGGCCCGGGCTGTGCCCCGGCGCGGCCTCCACCACCAGGCAGTCGGCGATCTCCTGGCCGGGCTGCGCCATCCGCGCCAGGCCGGCGTCGACGATCGGCATCACGCTGTCGAAGAACGAGTCGCCGAATACGTCGATCACCCCGGCTTCCCTGTTCTTGCCCTGGGCGCAGAAGTCGAAGTCGTCCTTGGGCAGGTAGTAGGTGGCGTTGGGGAAGGTGGGCACCCAGCGGCCGTCCTGCCAGGTGGTGTTCCAGCCGACGTGGTCCGAGTGCAGGTGGGTGATGACCACGTGGGTGACCTTCTCCGGCGGCGCGCCGGCGGCGATCATCCACTCGCGCACCAGGGTGTTGAGCATGTTCATCCGCGGGATGCCGGCGCGCGGCTTGAAGTTGCCGACACCTGTGTCGACCACCACGATGTTGCTGCCGACGTGGACGATCCAGAACTGGATGGTGACGATCAGCTTGTTCATGTGCGGCACCCAGTGGTTGGGCGCCATCAGCCCGCGGTGTTCCTCGAGCACGCCGGCGTCCATGGCGGGGAACAGGAAGGCCGGGTCGTGGGTCGGGCCGGCGTATTCGAGGATACGGGTGACCTTGATATCTCCGATCATGCGTGACTGCATCATGGTGGTGTTCCTCATCTTGTTCTTGTGATGGCCGGCGGCCGTGGCCGCCCGGCGTGATTCGTCGTTGCGCGCGGGTCAGGCGGCGTGGCCGCTGGCGGACACGCGGTGTTCCGGGCGGGCCATGAAGGCCCGGTAGATCTCGGCGCCGCTGCGGTCTTCCAGCACGTAGCCGCACAGCAGCGCCAGCACCAGCGCCGGGCTCTGCAGCGGCATGAAGTGACCGGAGGCTACATGCAGCGCCTCGATGTGCGCCGAGAAACCGGCCAGGCGGTCGATCTCCGCCGGCGGGCGCAGGCCGTCGTAGCTGCCGGCGACCAGCAGGGTGCGCGGCGGCAGGCGCGGCAGGTCGCGCTCCAGGTCGAGCCCGGCGAGCATGGCGAAGGTGGCGGCGAAGCCCTCGGGGTCGGCCGCCAGCCAGCGCAGGCGGAAGCGCTCGAAAACCGCGGCGTCGCTGCGCAGCGGCGCGGGCCAGGTGAGCTCCAGCAGCGCCGGGACCAGCTCGCGCAGGCCCTCCTGGCACAGCGCGGCCGCCCGCGCGCGGGTCGCCTCGCGCGCCGTTTCGGCCACGCCGCAGGCCGGCGCCATGCCGATCAGGTGGCTGCTGCGCCCGGGATGGCAGGCGGCGAAGCGGATGGCGATGGCCGCTCCCACCGCGACCCCGGCCAGCGCCACCGGGCCGGCGATGTTTAGCGCGTCGAGCAGGGCGGCAAGGTCGGCGACGTGGGTGTCGATGTGCAGGTCGCCCAGCACCTTCTCCGACAGGCCGGCGCCGCGAGTGTCGTAGCGCAGCGCCTGGACGTCCGCCGGCAGCGCGGCGAACAGGCCGTCCCAGCTTTCCAGGGCGCCGCCCATCTCGTGGATCAGCACCAGGGTGGCGCGCGGCTGCTGCACGCGGCGCAGCTGGTAGCGCAGGGCGCAGCCGTTGACCTCGATCCAGTTCATCGCGCCGCCCTCAGACCCGCTCGAACAGCGCGGCCATGCCCTGGCCGCCGCCGATGCACATGGTTTCCAGGCCGAAGCGGGCGTCGCGGCGGCGCATCTCGTGGAGCAGGGTGGTCATGATGCGGATGCCGGTGGCGCCGATGGGGTGGCCCAGGGAGATGCCCGAGCCGTTGACGTTGACCCGCTCGATATCGTCCATGTTCCAGGCGCGCAGCACGGCCAGGGCCTGCACGGCGAAGGCCTCGTTGACCTCGATCAGGTCCATCTCGTCCAGGCGTCGGCCGGTGCGTTCGAGCAGGCGGGCCACCGCCGGCACCGGGCCGATGCCCATGCGCGACGGCTCGCAGCCCGCCGCCGCCCAGTCGACCAGGCGCGCCAGCGGCTGCAGGTTGTAGCGCCTGGCGTATTCCGGCGAGACCACCAGGCAGGCGGCCGCGGCGTCGTTCTGCTGGCTGGAGTTGCCGGCGGTGCACACGCCGTCGGGCAGCAGCGCGCGCAGGCCACCCAGGCTCTCCACGCTGGCGTCGGCGCGGATGCCTTCGTCCATCGCCACGCTGGTGCTGGCGCCGCGCTTGCCGGGCACCTCCAGGGCCACCACCTCGTCGGCGAAGCGCCCGTCGCGCCAGGCCGCCGCGGCGTTCTGGTGGCTGCGCACGGCGAAGCGGTCGGCCTCGTCGCGGCCGATGGCGTAGTCGCGGGCCAGGTTCTCGGCGGTTTCCGGCATGCCGGAGATGTGGCCGAAGCGCTCCACCGGCTGCGAGCGCTCGCGGCCGCGCTCCAGGCGGTCGTGGAACCTGACGCTGCCGGCCCGCGCGCCCCAGCGCATGTCGGTGCTGTAGTACTCGATGTTGCTCATGCTCTCCACGCCGACCACCAGCACCGCCTGGGCGTGGCCCGTCTGCACGTGCATGGCGGCGTCGGCCAGGGCCTGCAGGCCGGAGCCGCAGCGGCGGTCCAGGGTGTAGCCCGGCACCTCGATCGGCAGGCCGGCGGCCAGCGCGGCGTAGCGGCCCATGCACGGCGCTTCGCTGGAGGCGTAGGACTGCGCCACGATCACCTCGTCGAGCGAGGCCGGCGGCACGTCCAGGCGCGCCATCAGGGTCTGGATCAGCGTGGCGGCCAGCCGGTCGGCGGTCAGCGGGGCGAGGGCGCCGCCGAACTTGCCGATGGGCGTGCGCAGGGGCGAAACGATCAGCGCGTCTTTCATGCAGCGAAACCTTCTGTGGCGAACGGGGCCCAGCATGGGCAACTCACCGGGGGCCAGCAATTTCGCATCGCGAAAGCCGGTGTTTCGCGTTGCTTAAGCGCCGCCGCCCGGCGCCGGCCGCCGCGCATGTTTGCCTTCGCCGAACGGCCACTTAAGGAAAACCCAATACCTGCGTCGCGGGCCGCCTGAGCATGCTTGCCCGCACCGGTACTGCCCGGAAGCCAACAAAAACAATCGAGACGGATACCCAACGATGCATAACAGCTCGCTCGCCCAGTTCTGCGCACTGCTCGCGCTGCCGCCGATCCTGGCGCTGCCGACGCAGGCCAGCGCGGACTTCATCGAAGACGCCACGGTCAACCTGGCCATGCGCAACTTCTACTTCAACCGCGACTTCCGCCAGGACGGCGCCGCCCAGTCCAAGCGCGAGGAATGGGCGCAGGGCTTCATGTTCAACGCCAGGTCCGGCTACACCGAGGGCACGGTCGGCTTCGGCCTCGACCTGTACGCCGCGCTGGGCGTGAAGCTGGACTCATCGGGCGCGCGCGCCGGCACCGGCCTGCTGCCGAACGCCTACGGCGACTCCGGCCCGGACACCTACAGCGACCTCTCCGGCGTGGCCAAGATGAAGATCTCCCGGACCGAGCTGAAGGCCGGCGGCTTCATGCCCAAGTCGCCGGTGCTGCTGTCGAGCGACGCGCGCCTGCTGCCGCCGATATTCAACGGCGTGACCCTGACCTCCAGCGACATCGACAACCTGGCGCTCGACATGGGGCGCTTCAGCAAGGTCAACTTCCGCAACTCCAGCGGCAACCACGACGACATCCTCGCCGGCAACTACGGCGTGGCCGGTGACCACTTCGACTACTTCGGCGCCATCTACAGCTTCAGCCCCCGGCTCAACGCCTCCTACTGGCGGGCCGAGCTGGAGGACGTCTACCAGCAGAACTACTTCGGCCTGCAGGCCAGCAGCGAGCCCATGGCCGGCTGGGTTCTGGGCGCCAACCTGGGCTACTTCGACTCGTCCGAGCAGGGCGCGGCGCGCGGCGGCGACATCGACAACGGCCTGACCTCGGTGCTGCTCTCGGCCAACCACGGCGCGCACACCTTCCGCCTCGGCTACCAGGACAACCGCGGCGACAGCCCCTTCCCGTACCTGCAGGACGCCGACGCCAACGTCGCCAACGTGGTGCAGATCCTCGATTTCACCCGCGCCGAGGAACGCTCCTGGCAGGTGCGCTACGACATCGACTTCGCTCCGTTCGGCGTGCCCGGCCTGACCTTCTTCGCCCGCTACCTGCGCGGCGACGGCTACGAGATCGCCGGCGAGAGCGGCAAGGAATGGGAGCGCAACCTGGACCTGAGCTACGTGGTGCAGGACGGCCCGCTGAAGAACCTGGGCATCCGCTGGCGCAACGCCATGGTCCGCTCCGACGGCGCCGGCGAACTGGACGAGAACCGCCTGATCCTGTCCTACACCATCCCCCTGAAATGATCGCCCGCCGGCCTCCACGAAAGGCCGGCATGCCTGTGGCCCCATCCGCAGGCCGAACGCCCGACCCTCACGAGGGGCCGGGCGTTTTTTTGCCGTAGGGTGCGCCATGCGCACCGCGTGCGCTTTTGTAGGAGCGAGCTTGCTCGCGAAGCTCTTAGCAGGCCTGATTCGCGAGCAAGCTCGCTCCTACAGTCGTGGTTCGGATAACAGTGCTGCTTTCACTTCAACGCCCAAGAAACTTCCAGGCAACTCGGAGCCCGAGTCCCCGTCAGGAGGCCGAGTGGAGGTGTTGCGCAGGGGGATGAGCCGCAGGGATGCGGCGAAAGGCATAACGGGCCATGGATGGCCCGTGTATGCCGTGCCCCCGGAGCATCACCGGAGCGAGGGAAGTCCGGGTGCAGCCCGGACCCGGATGCCGGGGTGCGCTTTCTTTTGCTTACTTTTCTTTGCGCAAACAAAGAAAAGTGAGTCGCCCGGGAGGGCGAAACCAGAAGCATCAGAATGCTCGGTAATCGGCTGAGCGGCAGAGCACCCATGCACACCGCTCCCGGATTTCATCCGGGCTACGAGTTCCCGTCCCCAAGGTGCGCGCGGCGCACCCTACGCAGTCCTGTCAGGGTTCGATCTCGCCCAGGCGAATGGCGATCCGCAGCGCCTCGGCCGTGGTCGCCGCCCCCAACTTTCCCCGCACGCGCCGCAGATGATTCTCCACCGTCCGCTCGGAAAGCCCCAGGATCAGCGCTGCGTCGGCCTGCCGCTTGCCGGCGGCGATCCAGCGCATAACCTCCCGCTCGCGCGCCGTCAGGCGCAGTGCCGAGGCTTCCCGCGGTGCCGTGGCGAACGACAGCGCCCGGTGCAGCGCCGCCTGCCCGACCAGGGTGAGCGCCAGGCGTGCGGCGGTCGTGCTGTCGATGGCGCGGCCGCCGAAACTCATTGCCCCGAGCAGGCCGTGGAGGCCGAAGATGGGCACCTGCAGGCCGTGGATGCCCAGCCCTCGGGGGCTGTTCACCACGCGGTAGGTTTCCTCGCCGGGGGCGCCGCGCTTGGTCCAGAAGAACGGCCGGTCGTTCTCCAGGATGTGGTGGTTGACCGGGCAGCGCTGCAGGTAGGACCGGGCGTCCACCGTCGCGCCATCGCCGAACCAGTCCCCTTCGACCCAGTAGAGGCGGTCGATCAGCTCCTCCCCGGAGGCGCTGGCCGAATAGAGCACGAAGCGGTCGTAGCCCAGCGGCGCGGCGAACGCCCGCACCGCGTCGGCCAGCGCGGCGAGGCTGTCGCTGCGCTCGATCGCCGTCACGGCGCGGGCCAGGGTGTCCAGGCTCATCCGCCGCGGGCCGTTTCGTCCAGCAGCGCCCGCGCGGCCAGCTTGCCCAGCGCGTTGGAGGCGAACGGGCTGTCGCCGGTGATCACCTTGCGGTCCTGGTGGGTGGCCCCGGTGACGTCGCTGTTGAGCAGGGTCACGCCCTGGGCCTGCAGCCGCTCGCCGAAGAACCAGGTCAGCCCGCCCGGCATGTAGCCGATCTCCGGCGTCTTGCGGTCCATGGCGTCGGGGAAGGCGCAGATCGAGTAGCCCGCGAACGGCGACGCCTCGCCGAAGACGCCGGCGGCGAGGAAGGCGGCCGGGCCGTGGCACAGCGAGATGACGTGGCGGTCGTTGGCCATCGCCCAGTTCAGCACCCGGGCCACCGCCTCGCTCTGCGGCAGGCCGATCAGCGCGCCATGCCCGCCGGGGATGAACACGCCGATGTAGTCGGCGCCGGCCTCCAGCGCATCGGCGATCTCGTCCAGCTTCCGGGGCTCGAGGAACTGCGGCAGGTATTTGCGATGCAGGTCGGTGATCGCCGTTTCCTCGCCGGGCATGGCCCACAGCTCGAACTTGACCGGGTTGCCGGACAGGGTGGCGACGTCGAAGTCGAAGCCGGCCTGGTGCAGGTGGTGCATCGGCACCAGCGTCTCGACCGGGTGGTTGCCGGTGGAGAACAGCTTGCCGGTGTCGGTGGGCAGGTAGCGCTCGTCCGCGGCGATCATCAGTATCTTGCGCGTGCCCTGGTAGGCGTCGGGGTAGTGGTCGCCGTCGAGGGGCGTCCTGGGGCTGGTGAATTCGCCGAGGGAATGGGGCGACGGGAAGAAGGCGTTGTGTTCGGCCGGGTCCGGGGTGGGTTGCTTGCGGTTTGCGGTATCGGTCATGCCATGCACTCCTGTGTGTGGTGCCGTTCATGCTGGCGCATTGGGGTTGGACCTCGAAGAGGGGAAATCCCTCAATCTGGCGGATAACACCCCTGGGTAGGGTGCGCCGTGCGCACCGAAGGCTTCGCGAGCAAGCTCGCTCCTACGGAAGCTATTCAAGGTAGACCAGGCCGCGCAGCGGCAGGAAACAGCCATCGGGCAACTCGGAGTTGAGGTTCCCGCCAGTCGTAGCCCGGATGAAATCCGGGGAAGGTGCCGGCCCATCCCGGATTTCATCCGGGCTACGGAACTGCTCCTGGGTTCCCGCCTGCGCGGGAATGACAGTTGCGGGAGCAACTCCACCCCCACCTCGTCATCCCCGCGCAGGCGGGGACCCAGAAGGGCTCGGGGGGCACTACAACATCTAATGGGGACATAGCCAAAAAAATGCCCGGCCGGAGCCGGGCGGAGCAAAACGGTATGGGGTCAGCCGGCGCGCTCCAGCAGCCGGCGGGCGCGGGCGATGACCGGGGCGTCGATCATCTGGCCGTCGAGCTGGTAGGCGCCGCCGGTGCCCGCGCCCGCGAGCACCCGTCGCGCCCAGTCCAGCTCGGCCTCGCTCGGGGCCAGGGCGGTGTGCACGACGGCGACCTGGCTCGGGTGGATGCAGAGCATGCCGGCGAAGCCCATGTCGCCGGCGTCGCGGGCAAAGCGGGCGAGGCCCTGCGGGTCGCCGATGTCCGGGAACACGGTGTCCAGTGGCGGCGCCAGGTCGGCCAGGCGGGACTGCACCAGCAGGGCGAAGCGCGCCTGGTCGAGCAGTCGTCCGGCGGCCGGGGTGCCGGCGGCCAGGCCCAGGTCCAGGCCCAGGTCGAGCCCGCCGAAGGTCAGCCGCTCGACGCCTGCGACGGTGGCGATCGCCGGCAGCTCGGCGAGTCCGCGCGCGCTTTCGATGATCGGCATCACCGGCTTGCCGAGGGCGGCGACCCGTGCCACCTGCTCGGCGCTCTCGGCCTTGGGCAGCAGCACGCCGAGCACGCCCGGGTGGCGGCAGAGTTCGAGGTCGGCGGCGTGCTGGGCGTGGCCGGCCATGTTCACCCGCACCCACACGCGGGCGCCGGCCTCGGCGTCGAGGTAGGCGCGCAGGTGGTCGCGGGCGTCGGCCTTGAGCGCTTCCTCGACGGCATCCTCGAAGTC
This sequence comes from Pseudomonas sp. GD04015, assembly GCF_029837675.1. Lineage (NCBI taxonomy): Bacteria > Pseudomonadati > Pseudomonadota > Gammaproteobacteria > Pseudomonadales > Pseudomonadaceae > Pseudomonas > Pseudomonas sp. GD04015. Next base: position 20,007 of record NZ_JAOEEE010000009.1, read on the forward strand.
GACGATGACCGTGTCGGCGCCGCTGGCCAGGGCCTTGGCGAAGCGCTCGGGGCGGCTGCCGGGGACGAACAGCGCGCTGCGCAGCGGGGCGCCCATCAGAACGACCGCGGCAGGTCGAGCAGGTGCTCGGCCACGTAGGACATGATCAGGTTGGTGGAGATCGGCGCCACCTGGTACAGCCGCGTCTCGCGGAACTTGCGCTCGACGTCGTATTCGCAGGCGAAGCCGAAGCCGCCGTGGGTCTGCATGCAGGCGTTGGCCGCGGCCCACGAGGCCTCGGCGGCGAGGTACTTGGCCATGTTGGCGGCGGCGCCGGCGTTGAGCCCGGCGTCGTATTCCTCGCAGGCGCGCCAGCGCATCAGGTCGGCGGCCTCGACCTCGATGTGTGCCTTGGCGATGGGGAACTGCACGCCCTGGTTCTGGCCGATGGGGCGGCCGAACACGCTGCGATCACGGGCGTAGGCGCTGGCCTTCTCGATGAACCAGCGGCCGTCGCCGATGCACTCGGCGGCGATCAGGGTGCGCTCGGCGTTGAGGCCGTCGAGGATGTAGCGGAAGCCCTTGCCTTCCTCGCCGATCAGGCTGTCGGCGGGGATTTCCAAGTTGTCGAAGAACAGCTCGTTGGTCTCGTGGTTGACCATGTTGGCGATGGGCTGCACGGTCAGGCCGTTGCCGATGGCCTCGCGCAGGTCGACCAGGAAGATCGACATACCGTCGACCTTGCGCTGCACCTCGGCCAGCGGCGTGGTGCGCGCCAGCAGGATCATCAGGTCGGAGTGCTGGACCCGCGAGATCCACACCTTCTGGCCGTTGACCACGTACTTGTCGCCACGGCGCACGGCGGTGGTCTTGATCTTGGTGGTGTCGGTGCCGGTGGTCGGTTCGGTCACGGCCATGGACTGCAGGCGCAGCTCGCCGGTGGCCAGCTTGGGCAGGTAGTAGCGCTTCTGCGCCTCGGTGCCGTTCCGCAGCAGGGTGAACATGTTGTACATCTGCCCGTGCACGGTGCCGGAGTTGCCGCCGCAGCGGTTGACTTCCTCGAGGATCACCGAGGCCTCGGCCAGGCCCAGGCCCGAGCCGCCGTATTCCTCGGGGATCATCGCCGACAGCCAGCCGGCGTCGGTCAGGGCCTTGACGAAGGCCTCTGGGAAGCCGCGTTCCTCGTCGATCCTGCGCCAGTACTCGGCAGGGAACTCGGCGCAGAGGGCGCGCACGCCGTCGCGGATGGCATTCAACTCTTCACTGTTGCGGTCGATCATGGGGCTTCCTCGGAAACGGGCGCCTGCTCCGGGGCAGGCGGTTTTTCATGGGGTCAGTCGAACTGCACGTCGGCCTGCTGGCACAGGCCGCCGGCGTTGCTCGCCCAGAGCCAGGCGTGGCCCGGTTCGGCGTGCTGGCCGCCGACCTGGAAGGCGTCGGGGGCGATCAGCGGGCGCACGCCGCGGAAGGCGAAGCGGCGCAGGCGCGCCAGCGGGTTGGCGCGGACGAACGCGGCCAGGCTCAGGGTGGCGGTCAGCGGACCGTGCACCACCAGGCCGGGGTAGCCCTCGGTGGCGGTCACGTAGGGCCAGTCGAAGTGGATGCGGTGGGCATTGAAGGTCACGGCCGAGTAGCGGAACAGCAGCACCGGGTCGGGCACCACGGCTTCCTGCCAGTCCGCCTCGGGCAGCGGTTCGCCGGCGCCCGGTTTGGGCGGGGTCGGCTCGCGGTAGACGATGTCCTGTTCCTCGCGGATGCACGTCACGCCGTCCTGCGCGTATTCGTGGCGCAGGGTGACGAACAGCAGCGAGCCGCTGCGCCCGTGCTTTTCCTCGATGCGCTCGATGGTGGTGGTGCGGCAGGCCTCGCCGCCGACCCGCAGCGGTTCGAGGAACTCCAGCCGGCCGCCGGCCCACATGCGGTTGCGGCCGTGGGCCGGCGGCATGAAGCCGCCCAGCGCGGGGTGGCCGTCCGGGCCCAGGCCGGCGCAGGCGACCGGCTCGTTGAAGAAGCACCAGTGCCACAGCCACGGCAGTTCCTCGCCGTGGGCCGGGGCCTGGGTGTCGAAGGTCGCCGCGATGCGGCTGACCAGGTTGCGGCTCAACTGGTCGTGCACCTGCTGGGTACGTCCCAGCCACTGCGCCGGATCGAAATCTGCCATGCCTTGCATCCCGTTCATGTCGTGGCGGCATGATGCAGGGGTGGCCGGAGGGCGAGGAATTCGCTTTTGCGGAAGCCCGCCTCAAGCCCACGCTAATACGCAGGCGCGCGGGAGCGAGGGGCGTTTCTTAATGATGAACGGTCTTTCATTCTGCAACGCCGCTGGCCGGCGCTGCTCGGGTTCCTGGAAATAGTCCTGTTTTTTCAATGGGATAGCGGCGCGGAATTTCTGGCACCCATATTGCCTGAGCAGTCGTACCCGAAACGCGCCGTGCCCGTCGAGGCATGGCTGGCAACGAGGAGACAGCATGTCCAGCCGCATAAAAATAATAATCCCCATCCCGATGGACGCCGAGGCCGCGGCCAATCGCTCCAGCCAGCTGCCCGCCCACCTGATCCTGCCGGGCTTCGAGCCGGAGTTCGTGCCGGTGGCCAAGGGCGCGTCCCTGGCCGACAGCGCCTACGACGTGCTGCTGATGGACTTCTCCGTGGTCCAGGCCGGCATCCGCGCCCAGGAGGAAGGCTACAGCGCGGTGTGCATCGACACCGTCAGCGACTCCGGCCTGGCCGCCCTGCGTTCGCGGCTGGACATCCCGGTGGTCGCGCCGGGCATGTCGGCCTTCCACATGGCCTGCATGCTGGGCAAGAAGTTCAGCGTCATCACCATGTGGGACCAGTGGTTCGCCCTGTACGAGAAGACCCTCACCGAATACCGCCTGTGGGACCGGGTCGCCTCGCTGCGCTCGATCAACACCCGGCCGGACCTCAAGGAGCTGCTGGCCGGCAAGGAGGACGTGGTGTTCGCCAAGCTGGAGGCCGAGGCGCGCCGGGCGATGGAGGAGGACGGCGCCGACGTCATCGTGCTCGGCTCGACCACCATGCACCAGTCCCACGCCTACCTGGCCGAGCGCCTGCCGATCCCGGTGATTAACCCCGGGCTGGTGTCCTACAAACTCTGCGAGCTGATGCTCGGCCTGGGCCTCAAACACAGCCGCAAGGCCTACCCGGCACCGGAAAACCCCAACGACGCCGCCTATCACGGCTTCGCCCTCTGACAACAAGAAAACGGGAGACCACCATGTCGCGACTCAACCGGCAGCAGCTGATCGAGCTGGCCACCCAGAAATACTTCGGCAACGTCGACAGCAAGAACATGGAGCCGGTGCTCGACTGCTGCCACGAAGACGTCGAGTTCACCATCCAGACCGACAACCTCACCCACAGCGGCCATGCCGGCGTGCGCAAGATGTTCGACAACCTGTTCTCCGGCTTCGAGGAAATCTGGCACGGCGACTTCGAGACCGCGGCCGACGAGGAGACGCAGACGGTCTGCGCGCGCTTCAACGTCTACCTCAAGGACCACCAGGGCAACGAGACCCGTCTGCGCAACTGCAACTTCTGGTACGTGGAGGACGGCCGCTTCCGCCGCGTGTTCGTCTTCATGAGCGGCGAGAACGTCCTGCGCTGAGGACGCCGCCGCGGTGATACGCCTGGCCGCTCCGCACGGAGCGGCCCATCCCACAAGAACAATAAGGATGAGGAACGATGACCCAGCCCAAGCAGCCGGGGGAGCTTCGCTATCCCTCGATTTTCTCCCCGCTCCGGATCGGCAACATCACGGTGCGCAACCGCCTGATGCAGACCGCCCACGCCAAGGGCTTCGCCTCGGCCGACGGCCTGACCAACGACCGCGACATCCACTACCAGGCCGAGCGCGCCAAGGGCGGCATCGGCCTGATCGTCACCGGTGCCCGCCACGTCCACCCGCAGTCCACTGGGCCGAACCGCTCCCTGGCCCGCGGCAACCGCGAGGAGATGATCGAGCGCGACGCCGAGATGGTGAACGCGGTGCACGCCTTCGGCGGCCGCATCGTCGCCCAGCTGATCCACTTCGGCCCACAGGGCCGCAGCGGCGCGCTGGACGACTACCGCCTGCTGATGGGGCCGTCGACCATGAAGTCGCCGGCCTACAACGAGTGGGCCAGGGAAATGACCAAGGCCGAGATGGACGAGGTTTCCGAGCATTTCGCCTTGGCCGCGCGCAACGCCCAGGCATCCGGCTTCGACGGCGTCGAGCTGCACTACTCGCACGGCTACCTGCACCAGCAGTTCCTCTCCTTCGTCTACAACAAGCGCACCGACGAGTACGGCGGCAGCCTGGACAACATCGTGCGCTTCCCCATCGAGACCATGCAGCGGGTGCGCGAGGCGGTGGGGCCGGACTTCGTGGTCGGCATCCGCGTCTCGCTGGACGAATGCACGGTCGAGGGCATGCACGCCGACACGGCGATCCTGATGACCCGCAAGATGGTCGAGACCGGCCTGATCGACTACGTCAGCGCCACCGCCGGCACCTACGCCGCCCACGCCGACCAGATCCCGCCGGGCGACTACCCGGAGAACTGGCTGGTGGAGGACGGCGCCCGCCTGCGCGCCGCGCTGCGCGAGGTCAGCGACATCCCGGTGTTCATCGTCGGCCACATCGTCGACCCGGAAAAAGCCGAGTCGCTGGTCGCCAGCGGCGCCACCGACATGGTGGCGATGACCCGCACGCAGATCGCCGACCCCGAGTTCTGCAACAAACTGCTGCAGGGCCGCGAGGACGAGATCAGCCACTGCATCCGCTGCAACCAGGCGTGCATCGCCCGGCTGATGGCCGGCAACGCCATCTCCTGCGTGGTCAACCCGGCGGCCGGGCGCGAGCAGCGCTTCGGCCTGCACACCCTGAGGGCGGCCGAGCGGCCGGCCGACTGGCTGGTGGTCGGCGGCGGCCCGGCCGGCATGAAGGCCGCGCTGACCCTGCGCCAGCGCGGCCACCGGGTGACCCTGGTGGAGCGCGGCGAGCGCCTCGGCGGGCAGACCCTGCTGGCCGCGCAGCTGCCGCGCCGGCACAAGTTCGGCTTCATCGCCCGCGATCTCGAAAGCCAGCTGCGCAAGGCCGGCGTGGACATCCGCCTGAACACCGCGCTGGACGCCGAGGCCATCGTCGCCTGGGGTGCCGACGGGGTGATCCTGGCCACCGGCTCGACCCCGCTGAAGACCGCCTTCACCTCGACCCGCCCGGCCGTGGACCGGGTGCCCGGCACCGAGCAGGACAACGTGCTCAGCGTGGTCGAGGTGCTGCAGGCGCCGGAGCGGGTCGGCAAGCGCGTGGTGCTGTTCGACGAGGACGGCGGTCGCTACGCCCTGGGCACCGCGGAATTCCTCCTCGACCGTGGCCACGAGGTGCACCTGGTCAGCCGCTTCACCGCCCTGGCGCCCAACCTGGCGCTGACCCTGGACCTGCCGGTGAACTACCGCCACGTGTTCGCCAAGGGGCTGCGCTACACCATCAACAGCTGGGTGCGGCGCATCGACGGCAGCCGCGCGCAACTGCTCAACCTGTTCACCGACCAGGACAGCGAGGTGCTGGAGGCCGACAGCTTCGTCATCGCCGCCGGGCACCAGCCGAACGACGGACTCTACCGCCAACTGGAAGGGCGCATCGCGCGCCTGTACTGCATCGGCGACGCGCGCCTGCAGCGCCCCCTGCAGGACAGCATCTACGAAGGCATGCTGGCTGGCCGCGAGCAGCTCGACGATCCGGCGCGCTTCATCGAGCAGGGCGCGCTGGAAGGCTTCGGCGCCGACTGGCGCACGGCCATGGGCGCGCCTGTGGCCTGAGCGGCGGTGCGCGCGGCGCACCCTACGCACGCCAGCAGAGTTGCAACGGCAGAGCGTCGGCTCTGCGCGACATAACGACATTTCGGGCCGGCACCGCCGGACCCGGGGAGAATCCCGATGACCGTCGAACGCTACCCGCACCTGTTCTCGCCGCTGAAGATCGGCAACGTCACGGTGCGCAACCGCATCATGCAGTCGGCCCACGCCATGGCCTTCAACTCGCCTGAGGGACTGACCAACAACCGCGACATCCACTACCACGCCGCCCGCGCCAAGGGCGGCATCGGCCTGATGATCACCGGCAACCGGCTGATCCACCCGACCTCCAACACCTTCTGCCGCGGCTACTCCTACGGCTACCGACCGGAGATGGTCGAGCGCGACAAGGCGCTGACCGACGTGGTGCACGGCTTCGGCTCGCACATCTTCGCCCAGCTCAACCACTTCGGCGTGATGGGCGAGACCCACGCGATGGACGACTACCGGGTGCTCTGGTCGTCGTCCAACATCAAGTCGCCGGTGTTCGGCGAAATGGCCAAGGCCATGGAACGCTCGGACATGGACGAGATCGTCGAGGGCTGGGTACGTTCCGCCGAATACTCCAAGCTGGCCGGCTTCGACGGCGTGGAGGTGCACCTGGCGCACAGCTACCTGCTGCACCAGTTCATCTCGCCGCTGTTCAACAAGCGCGATGACGAGTACGGCGGCAGCTTCGACAATCGCATGCGCTTCCCGCTGGAAGTGATCCGCGCGGTGCGCGAGCGGGTCGGCCGCGACATGGTGGTCGGCATCCGCCTGTCGATGGACGAGATGGTCCCCGGTGGCATGGAGATCGCCGACTGGATCGAGGTCGCGCAGACCATCGAGGCCACCGGCGACATCGACTACATCATGGCCACCGCCGGGGTCTACCAGTCGGCTACCTACATCATGCCGCCCTACGACGTGCCCGACGGCTGGCTGGCCGACCCGGTGGCGCGGCTGAAAAAGGCGGTCGGGCTGCCGGTGTTCTGCGTCTCCGGCATCGGCAGCGCCGGCGAGGCCGAGGCCATCCTGGCCCGTGGCGGCGCCGACATGGTGGCGATGACCCGCGCGCAGATCGCCGACCCGGAATTCGCCAACAAGACCGCCGCCGGCCGCGAGGACGAGATCTACCACTGCCTGCGCTGCAACCAGGGCTGCGTCTCGCGGCTGTTCCACGGCACCTCGATGACCTGCCAGATCAACCCGGCCACCGGCCGCGAGGAAGTCTTCGGCCCGCAGACCCTGGAACTGGCGCCGGTCAGCCGGCACTGGGTGGTGGTCGGCGGCGGCCCGGCCGGGATGAAGGCCGCCGAGGGCCTGGCCAAACGCGGACACAAGGTCACCCTGCTGGAGAAGGGCGCGGAGCTGGGCGGCCAGGTCAACCACATCGTGCGCCTGCCGCGCCGCGACTCCTTCGCCTGGATCACCGAGGACCTCAAGGTGCACATGACCAAGCACGGCGTGCAGGTGCGGCTGAACTGCGAGGCCAGCGTCGACATGGTGAAGGCGCTGAACCCCGACGGCGTGATCGTCGCCACCGGCTCGCTGCCGGACCGCAGCGGCTATTCCGACATCAACCCGCTGGTCGACCGGGTGCCGGGGCTGGACGCCGACCACGTGTTCACCGCCCTGGACGTGCTGGCCCACCCGGAAAAGGTCGGCCACCGCGTGCTGGTGCTGGACGAGGAGGGCAACCGCTATTCGGCCGGGATCACCGAACTGCTGGTGGAGAACGGCCACGAGGTGCACGTGCTGACCCGCTGGAACGCGCTGTTCCACCGCCTGGGCACCACCCTGGACCAGCCGGTGGTGTACGCCAACCTGTTCAGCCGCGGGCTGACCTACACCCTCAACGCCTGGGTCAGCCAGGTACGCGGCGGCGAGGTGGACGTGTTCAACCTCTACAGCGGCGACGAAGAGACGCTCAGCGGTTTCGACAGCATCGTCCTGGCGGTCCGCCACCTGCCGCAGGACGCCCTGTACCACGCGCTCAAGGCCGAGTTGCCGAACGTCCACCGGGTCGGCGACGCGGTGGTGCCGCGCAAGACCGACCACGCGATCTTCGAGGGCTTCCTGGCCGGGCGGGAAATCTTCGACAACTGGAAACGCTACATCGAGCCGGGGTCGATCGAGGGATTTGACGGGCCGATGGCGTTGCAACGTTTCCTCTGAATGCTCCGAGGGAAAGACTTGCCGGCACCTCGTGCCGGCTTTTTTTTGAGCGGCTTTTGGGGCCGCTTCGCGGTAGGGTGCGCTGTGCGCACCGGGGATGTGCGGGTTTGCTGGGGCCGGCTCGTAGCCCGGATGAAATCCGGGATTTGGTTTCTCGCTCATTGGCGAGCGTACTGACGGTTCCGGTTTCGCCTCCCGGCGAGTCACTTTTCCCAATCGCGCCTGCCCGGCCGGGACAACAGTCACCCCAAACGCTGCCCGCCATCCGGCCCTTCGCCCGCTCTCTCAGTACGCTTTGTGGCTAGCTAGCGGTAAAACCGCTCCGACGATAGGACGGACAAGCCCAGAATACGACCAGGCCAAACTTACCCATCAAAACGCGGGATAGCGATCACCAAGAAGCTGCGTCGGCTTAAATGAATTCTTAGGGTTCACCCGAGACCTCCAAGACCCGAGCGAAGGCTACCAGCTTGGTGCCCTCTTGAATCCGCCACTCTCGCCCTGGAATCAGTAGTTCCTTTAGACCAGCCCCGCCCAGGAAGTGGATTGAAACCCGGCGGCTTTCACCAGGTGCAATCTCATCCCCAGGAAGTAACTCGATCTGGCCTATGTAGAAGGCGCGATCGTCAGGCGAACCAAAGTTGTGATTAGGGCGGTACTGGGCGCGAGCCGGGCATGTCTTGCCGCCCTCAGCGCTGGAAAGAAACCGAACATCAGCGACCACGTCAATTGGTGGGTCATCATCCAGAAGGTCAATGAACCATGTCGCGCTCATCTGGGGCTTCTAACGATGAGACTAACGGCAGTTGAGCGCATTGTTAGCAGGCTCATACTGACCAATTTCTTAGCTTGGCTATTTCCGCTACTAGCCGGGGAATGTCTTGCTTGGCCGCAGCAACGAAATCTTGATCTGCCCCTGTGCCACCTGTGAGCTCAATATTTGTGCACGATGTCTGGATGAAATTTGAGCCGGATGTATGGTCGCGTCCTTCGACAAATGAACGCCACGGCCCTGGTGTTGCATTGTTACAGCGGGTGAGGATCTGATGTAGTTCTTCTTCCGTGATGCACATATTTTCCTCTTGAGGCTACTAACGCCTGAGTTAAGCCGCGCCGAAGCGGCGTCGGATTGAATGAATTTTCAGGCGCCAGCGAGCTGCCAAACGCCGTGCGGTGAGGCCTCAGCAGCTTTCATGACGCCTTTGCGACGAAGTACATTAGCTGACCAACGCATGTCGTACTGCCATGTGTAGAACAGGTCGCCGGACGAACGCAGATCCGACTCGTGATGCTTCCAGAGATCATGCGCCACTTCGACGAGGGAAGCGCTGCCACCCAAGCGCCCCAGAGCGGCGATAACCCAATCTGTTAAGTCATGCTTTGTGGCCACTTGCGATTCCTCTCTTATGACGCCTAACGTTTGGTTAAGGGGCGGTCGCTTGTGGCCGCCCTAAGTGAGCGAAACGAACGACTTGAGCCACTACTTATTATTAGGGGCATTTTAACTCCATGCTGCTAGCTAGCTCTGAGTTATAGCGCTCTGCAAAGCTTTTAGCTGCTGGTTGCAGATTAACTATTTCATCGCTGCATAGAATATCGGATGTGCCTGGCATGTGTTTTATTTGCGCTTTTTGATGTAGGCAAGCCATTATGTCGTTTGTAAGCCCTGGAGTGTTTACGGAGTAGCCATGCACCCCATAAAATGAGGGATTGGAAAGTTTGGCCTCTTCTTTTGCTAGCTCCTCAGGATTTAGCTGCAGAAGTGCTTTGAGCTCAGCAAGATCTTTTTCTTGCGGCGGGCAATCAACTGCTTCGGTTTCAGCGCATGCAGAAAGAAAAGCCATCGTGGCGACTAGTGCGATGCGTCCAAGCACAGGTAATGCTCCTAACGATTAAGCTAGCGGGCAGACAAAAACGTAGCTTTTGACTGTCCAGCGAACGAAGTGAGTGGTAGTTGAGCACATTGTTAGGCTCTACTTCTTTGATACATTGTTATACCAGAAGCCAGCTGCAATAAAGGCCAACCCAAGCGCAGCGCAAAATGGCACTACTGCTGGCTGTTTTACAAACGAAAAATATACCGAAGATAGAATGAATAGAGCGCCGCTTACCCAGCAAAATAGAGCGGTTGTTCTACTTGAACGGTCTGCTTTTGACACAATGTTCCTTAAGGCTGCTTCTGTGGTTCGGGCCATTTCACTGCAGGAAACTGAGCAAACTAGCCTGCCGTTGCTTGTACGCTGAATACAGGTAGTGCATATGGCTGCTCCACAGTTAACGCAAATTCCGGTTGCTGGGCTTTGATTATGTAGCATGCAGTGCATATGTATTCTTCCTTGAGCCTAACGCCTGAGCTCAGCCGACGACAGTCCGCGTAGCGGGATGGCGGTCGGCTGTTAGCGAATTGTTAGACATTGGCTGCGGATTCCCGCAAGGCTTCAATGTCACCTGACACAATTTTCTCCAAGTGCTCCGTGATCTTCTCAATGGGCCAGTTCCACCAGGCTATCTCATTGAGCCTCGCCACATCATTTGGCTCGAAGCGCTGCCTGATAGGCTTGGCTGGATTGCCGCCAACGATGGTATATGGCGGCACATCGGATACGACGACAGAGCGCGAAGAGACAATGGCCCCATTGCCGATTTTGACCCCAGGCATGATGAGCGCCTCGTAGCCGATCCAGACATCATTGCCGATGATGGTGTCACCCTTGAAAGGCAGGTCGCCGGGTGCAGGCATGATCTTTTCCCAGCCGTTGCCGAAGATTTGGAATGGGTACGTGGATACGCCGGAAATTTTGTGATTGGCGCCGTTCATGATGAATTTGACGCCGCGGGCGATGGCGCAGAACTTACCAATGACCAACCTATCGCCGATGAAAGGGAAATGATAGAGGACATTGCGCTCGAAGTTCTCCGAGTCTTCGGGGTCGTCGTAGTACGTGTAATCGCCAATGACGATATTCGGGTTCTGCACGGTGTTCTTGATGAAGCACACCTGCGGGAATCCTTCCATTGGGTGTTTCGTTTTTGGGCTGGGACCGTACAAGTGTTTCTCCTAATGCCTAGCGATTAAGCTAAGGGGCCGGCTTTGCCGGTCCCAGCGAGCGATTTGAGCGCATTGTTAGGTGCGTTCCTCACAAAAAATGCTCTGAGAGCTACTGGGTGCGATTTCAATAAAAGTACTCTCGCATAGAAGATAAGAGCTGTGTAAGTTGCTGATCTTTTAGATTTTGTAGTGCTTCGGCTGTAAGCAATTCTACAAGCTCGGAACATTGGCTATTGCGTCGAGGTGGGCAGATAGTTGCCTGTTGTGGCGGCTGTGTATCGTCTTCAATCAAGATCTCGATAGAAATCCCATCAATACAGGCTTTTGGCTGCCTCGCATCTTGTATAGCCGTACGAGCGAGACTCAAAAAATTGTTAGCCTGCCTCGCAGAAAGGGCGAATAATGTTTTGTTATTAGTCGATGAGACATCGACTTGTGCGTCGCTGTTTTCCTGAATAAGGACCGTGAACTGTATTGGTGCCTGAAAGGCAGGGGCTATCTTTATCTGAAGGAGCGAAGCGGGCACGATCAAGGCACCTAAATATTATTAGGCGACATTGCTGTCGCATAACATCCGAGAAAAGGTCGGATAATGTTCCTTGTCACATAAGCCAAACTCTTGATTCCCGTAACACTCAGCGAAGCAAACGCGACTGGAAGCCGATGAAGAGCGACACGCGACAAGACCGTGGTGACAGCGGCATCCTCGGGAGAGAAAGCTACGGGGGCAGAGGGGAGAATGTCTAGCGAGACTGTTGATGAAGTGTCGAAATCAATACGCTGGATAGCTACGTATTGGGAGGGGCAAGGCTGTGAGGCTTCCGATTGAGCGGGTTTGCGACGCAATGGAACGACCAAAATAGGGTTCGTTTCCTCCATCTCCGCTTCGAGGGTCGGTGTACAAGGGCCATCCATGGCCCTTTATCTCGGTGGCGCCCAGCCCTTTCGTCGTATCTCTGCGGCTCGTCCCTCTAGGCAACTATTCCGCTAACCCTCCTGAAGGGGCGTTTGGTGTTGCCTGATAGGGCGTGTAAAGCAGAGTTGGTTCGGATGGTTGTAGGGTGCGCTGTGCGCACCGCCCTCTGCGCCATCGGTGCGCACGGCGCACCCTACATGTGTAGGAGCGAGCTTGCTCGCGAACTAGGCCCGCAAAGAGTTTCGCGAGCAGAGCTCGCTCCTACAGGTAGCCCGGATGCAATCCGGGGAAAGGTGTCGATCCATCCCGGATTTCATCCGGGCTACATGAAAGCGTTGCTTTAATTCATCTGCCAACACTTCCAGGCGGTTCGGAGCTCGAGTTCCCGTCAGGAGGCCGAGTGGAGGTGTCGCGCAGGGGGCGGCGAGCCGCAAGGATGCGGCGAGAGAACCAGGCGTTCCCGCTTGAAGGGCCAGGGGTGGCCCATGTATGCCTTGCCCCGGAGTGGCACCGGAGGGGCGAACTCCGCCGCAGGCTGGGCTGGATGCCGGGGTGTGCTTTCTATTGCTTGCTTTTCTTTGCGCCGTGCGGCGGTCCGCAAACAAAGCAACGAAGCGAAGCGGAGTAACAACCGCAGGCTGGCCTGAAGGGCGAGCGTAGCGAGTCAAGTGACTCGCCCGGGTGGACGAAACCAGAACCATCAGGCCGCTGAGCAATCAGCTCGGCACCAAAACCATCAACCCCGCTCGACAATCACGCCATCCCCCCAGATGCAAAGTGAAATCCCCATTTCACTCTGCAATGAAAGCCATCCCCAGGCTTTCCATTTCTGATTTTTCGTCAATAAAAAATCATTAAAAAACAATCACTTATTTAAATATTCAGACCTTGGCAAGGTCGTTGCTATCGAGGAGGTGTGGCTAACCAATAAATACAAGAGAAAGACCATGAGCAAACCGCTAGAGGGGATTTCCATCCTCGATCTGACGCACATGCTGTCCGGCCCCTATGCCGGCATGATCCTGGCCGATCTCGGCGCGCAGACGATCAAGGTCGAGCCGCTGGCCGGGGAAGGCACCCGCGCCCTGCTGGCCCAGGACCCGCGCCATTCCTACAAGGGTATGGGCGCCTACTTCCTCACCCTCAACCGCAACAAGCAGAGCGTCTGCATCGATCTCAAGAGCGAGCAGGGCCTGCAGGTCTTCTATGACCTGGTACGCAAGGCCGACGTGGTGCTGGACAACTTCAGCGCCGGCGTGCCGCAGAAGCTGAAGATCGACTTCGAGCACTTGCGCCAGGTCAACCCGCGGATCATCACCTGCTCGGTCTCCGGCTTCGGCCAGGATGGCCCCAGCTACCTGCGCCCGGCCTTCGACCAGGTGGTGCAGGCCATCGGCGGCGGCATGTCGATCACCGGCCTCGATGCCGAGACGCCGATCCGCGCCGGCATCCCGATCGGCGACCTGGGCGGCGGCATGTTCGCCGTGATGGGCGTGCTCGCCGCGCTGCAGGCGCGCAACAGCAAGGGCCACGGCCAGCACGTCGACATCAGCATGCTCGACTGCCAGATCAGCATGCTCAACTACATGGCCACCATGCATTTCCTCAGCGGCGAGAACCCGGCGCCGCTGGGCAACGGCCACTTCGTCCACGTGCCCTACAACACCTACCCCACGGCCGACGGCTTCGTGGTCATCGCGGTGATCTTCGACAGCTTCTGGGACAACCTGGTGGGGCTGCTCGACGTCGAGGCGCTGCGCGATCCCAAGTACAAGACCCAGCCCGGCCGGTTGGCCGACAAGGCGCTGATCGACGGCATCCTCGGCGATGTGCTGCGCAGCAACACCACCGACTACTGGGTCGAGCGGCTGACCGCCGTGCGCGTGCCCTGCGGCCCGGTCAACCGCTTCAGCGAGGCGCTGGCCGACCCGCAGGTACGCCACCGCAAGATGGTGGTGGATATCCCCCACCCACTGGGCGGCAGCGTCGAGGCGCCGGGCAATCCGATCAAGCTCAGCGTCGACGACAGCGACAGCTACAGCCCGCCGCCGCTGCTCGGCGAGCACACCGACGAGGTGCTGGCCTGGCTGCTCGGCTACGACAGCGAGCGCATCGCCGAGTTGAAGCGGCTGAAGGTGGTGGGCTGAGCATGAACGACTACGTCAAGGTCAACGAAGTCGGCCCGCGCGACGGGCTGCAGAGCCAGGGCAAGACCCTCGCCATCGACGAACGCCTGCGGATGATCGAGGTGCTGGTCGCCTGCGGCATCCCGGCCATCGAGGCCGGCAGTTTCGTCTCGCCCAAGGCGGTGCCGCAGATGGCCGGCACCGGCGAGCTGTTCGCCCGCCTGCCGCTGCGCGAGCAGGTCGACTACTCGGCGCTGGTGCCCAACCTGCGGGGCTACGAGCTGGCCCGCGAGGCCGGCGTCGGTGCGGTCGCGGTGGTGCTGTCGGCGACCGAAACCATGAACCAGCGCAACATCAACATGAGCCTGGCGCAGACCGTCGAGGTGTGCGCCGGGCTGATGGCCCGCGCCCGCGCCGACGGCCTGGAGGCGCGCGCCTACGTGGCGGTGGCCTTCGAGTGCCCGTTCGAGGGCCTCACCCCGCCGGCCGTGGTGCAGGAGCTGACCCGGCGCATGCTCGACGCCGGCGCCGGCAAGGTGATCGTCGCCGACACCATCGGCGCGGCCAACCCGGCGGCGGTACAGCGGGTGCTCGAACCGCTGGACGACCTCTGCGCGGCCGGCGCGCTGTCCTGCCACTTCCACGATACCCGCGGCATGGCCCTGGCCAACGTGCTGGCGGCGCTGCAGTGCGGCGTGCGCGAGTTCGACAGCTCCATCGGTGGCCTCGGCGGCTGCCCGTTCTCCCCCGGCGCCACCGGCAACCTGGCCACCGAGGACCTGGTGCTGATGCTCGACGCCATGGGCTACCGCACCGGCATCGACCCGCTGGCGCTGGTGCCGGCGGTGCGCGCGGTGCAGGCGCTCACCGGCGGCAGCCTGGGCGGTCACGCCTTCCGCTGGCTGGAGCGGCAATGGAAGAAGCGCGAGGAGGTGGCCCATGCTTGAGTTCTTCGGAGCCTGGCTGGCGCGTCTGGCGCCCTGGATGGTGATCGGCAGCCTGGCCTACGCGGCGGTGTTCATCAAACCGAGCGTGGACCCGGTGCCGCTCGACCAGCCGCTGATCGAGCACCGCGACGCCTTCTTCGACGGCGCGGCCTACGCCGACCACCTGTGGATCGTCGGCCAGAACGGCGCCCTGCTGAGCAGCGGCGATGGTGGCCGCAGCTGGCAGCGCGAGGAGCTGCCGCAGCGCGACAACCTGCAGTCGGTGGCGGTGTCGCCGGCCGGGCAGAAGGTGGTGGTGGGCAACCGCGGCCAGCTCTGGACGCGCAGCCTGGAGGGTGAGTGGCAGCACCGCCAGCTGCCGGTCTCCGAGCTGGCCGGCAAGCTGCAGAGCGTGCGTTTCCTCGACGGCCACTTCTGGGCCGTGGGCGAGATGGGCGCGCTGTTCCGCGGCAGCGCCGACGCCGCCGACTGGCAGGCGCTGGGCGTGGGCGAGGACATCAACTTCAACGGCATCGGCGCCGGCGCGGACGGCGATCTGTGGATCGCCGCCGAGTTCGGCCGCCTGCTGCGCAGCCGCGACCACGGCCGCACCTGGGACAGCCTGGAGCTGGGCGACGAGAGCCTGCGCGCGGTGCATTTCGCCGGGCGCACCGGCGTCGCGGTGGGCAACCGCGGCCAGGCCTTCGTCAGCCGCGATGGCGGCGACAGTTGGCAGCCGGTCGAGCGCTTCACCAGCGAGCACCTGTTCGACGTGGTCGAGCGCGACGGCCTGTGGGTGACCACCGGCGCCCGCGGCGCGCTGTTCCGCAGCCGCTCGCCGGCCGGCAGCTGGCAGGCCTGGAGCCCCGAGGGCCTGGACCTGAGCTACCACAACCGCCTGCTGGCGACCGCCGAGGGCGTGGTCCTGATCGGCCAGCAGCTCGGCCTGCTGCGCGACGACGCGCTGCACATCTGGCCCGGAGAACACGAACAATGACCCTGAATCACCTGATGACCCGAACCGCGCGCCTCAGCGCCTGGGCGATCCGCCACCGCGTGCTGGTGCTGGTGGTGGTCGGCCTGCTCACCCTGGGCTTCGCCGCCACCCTGTCCGGCCTCGACATCCGCACCCGCTTCAGCGACATGGTTCCCCACGACCATCCCTACGTGAAGGTGCACCAGAAGTACCAGGACAGCTTCGCCGCCAGCAACCGGGTGACCATCCTGGTCAAGGCGAAGGAGGGCGACATCTTCCGCCAGGAAATCCTCGGCGAAGTGCGCCGCATCACCTACGACCTGCAGCAGGTCGAGGGCGTCAACCCGATGCAGATCACCTCGCTGGCCTCGAAGAAGCTCAAGCGGGTGAACGCCTCCAGCGAGGGCATCGAGACCCGCCCGCTGATGTGGCCCGACTTGCCCAAGGATGCGCAGCAGATGCGCGAGCTGCGCCAGGCGGTGCTGAACAACCCGCTGGTGTACGGCCTGTTCGTCGACCGCGAGCTGTCCTCGGCGCTGATCCAGGTGGACTTCTACGACCACCTGGTGGACTACGCCAAGATCTTCCCGCAGATCCAGGCCATCCTCGACGCCTCGCCGGTGGCCGATCAGGTCAGCCTACACATGGTCGGCGAGCCGATCCTGTACGGCTGGGTCGCCCACTACCTGGACGAGACCGTGGGCCTGGCGATCCTCTCGCTGGCGGCCATGCTGGTGCTGCTGTTCGTGTTCAGCCGCACCTGGCGCGGCACCCTGCTGCCGCTGATCGCGGGCGTGGTGTCGGCGATCTGGGCGCTGGGCATCGGCACCCTGCTGGGCTACAACTTCGACCCGCTGGTGATCGTGGTGGCCTTCATCATCACCGCGCGGGCCTTCTCCCACTCGGTGCAGATGATCACCCGCTTCGACGACCTGGTGCAGGGCGAGGTGCTGGACGCGCGCAAGGCCGCCGAGCAGACCATGCGCGAGCTGTTCCGGCCGAGCATGCTGGGCCTCTACGCGGACGCCGGCGCGATCCTCTGCGTCATGCTCACGCCGATCCCGCTGCTGCACAAGGTGGCCATCGTCGGCGCGCTGTGGGTCATGAGCATCGCCGTGTCGGCGGTGTTCGTCACCCCGGCGCTGCTGTCCTACATCCGCCGGCCGCAGGGCCACGTGCACCCGCTCAACCTCGACGGCTTCATGCGCGCGATCCTCGCCGGCGCCAAGTGGATGGTGCGCAGCCGCGCCCGCTACTGGGTGGCGCCGGTGACCCTGGTGGCGCTGGCCGGCTTCATGTTCGAGGCGACCCGGATCAACGTCGGCGACGCCAGCGACGGCTCGCCGATCCTCTGGGCGGACTCGCCGTTCAACCGCGACAGCGCGCTGATCAACCAGCTCTACCCGGGCTCCGAGCAGATGTTCGTGGTGCTCGAAGGCGAGGAGCTGGACGCCATGAAGCGCCCCGAGGTGCTCGACTGGATGCTGCGCTTCTCGCGCTACATGGAGCGCCAGCCGGAGATCGGCGGCACGGTGTCGCTGGCCGACATCGTCATCGACATCCGCCGCAACCTGTACGAGGGCAACCCGCGCTACGGTGAGCTGGGCGCCACGCGCATGGAAAACGGCGAGCTGATCAGCTTCTACATGCAGGGCGCCGACCCGGACGACCTCACCCAGTTCGCCGACGTGCAGTTCCACAACGCCGCCGTGACGCTGTTCTTCCGCGACCACAAGGGCGACACCCTGCGCAAGGCGACCCACTACGCCAACCAGTTCATCGCCGACAACCCGATCGAGGGCGTCGAGGTGAAGCTGTTCGGCGGCGTGCTGGGGATCATCGCGGCAGTCAACGAGATCCTCCTGGCCGACCAGATCGAGGCCACCGCGCTGGCCTTCCTGGTGGTGGTGATCTGCTGCCTGTGCGTCTACCGCTCTTCGGTCAGCGGCATCTTCTTCATCATCCCCGTGCTGATCTCCAACGTCGTCACCTTCGCCTTCATGGCCTGGCAGGGCATCGGCATGAGCATCAGCACTCTGCCGGTGGTGGCCCTGGGCATCGGCCTGGGGGTGGATTACGCCTTCTACATCGTCGACTCGATGAAGGAATACCTGGAGAAGCACCCCGACGCCGACCCGCTCGACGCCGTGCTGCAGTCCCTCGGGTCGGCCGGCCGCGGCGTGCTGCTGACCGCCTTCACCCTTTCCGCCGGAGTGTTGTTCTGGTCCTTCTCCTCCCTGCGCTTCCAGGCGGAGATGGGAATGCTGATCGGCCTGTGGCTGGCCGTCTCGGCGCTGACCTCGCTCTTCGTCATGCCTTCGCTTGCGCTGGTGTTCAAGCCGAAATTCATCTTTGGACACGGCCATCCGAAAGAGGCCCGCGAAAGCGGGCACCCCCACCAACCTGAAGCAATCGGGAACTGAAAATGAGCGCATATAACAAGATGAAATCGAGCGCCATGCGGACTCCTCTGGCTTGCGCCATCCTGGCGGCGAGTGTCGGAGCGCATGATCTGGCGAGGGCAGAGGGCGGCCTGTTCGAGGACTGGGAGGTCAGCGGCTACGCCCGCCAGCACCTGTCCTGGAACCTGGAGAATCCCTACCTGATGGACACCCGCGATCCGGACGGGCTGGTGGGCGCGGGCC
Organism: Pseudomonas sp. GD04015; assembly: GCF_029837675.1. Lineage (NCBI taxonomy): Bacteria > Pseudomonadati > Pseudomonadota > Gammaproteobacteria > Pseudomonadales > Pseudomonadaceae > Pseudomonas > Pseudomonas sp. GD04015. Next base: position 38,643 of record NZ_JAOEEE010000009.1, read on the forward strand.
GGCGCGGCGACTACAAGTACGACCTGTCGATGGCCCGCACCATCCTCAAGGTCAACCTGTTCAAGGACTTCGGCGGCTCGCAGTTCAACATCTCCGGGCGGGTGGCCCGCGAGGTGGAGACCAACTACCTCAAGGACCTGCAGCAGGCGATGGACAACAACGCGGCGTCCGACCTGTTCAGCAACCGCCGCAAGTCGCGCGTCGACCTGATGGACGACGTCTACAACTCCGAGGAAATCCGCGAGTTCTGGTGGCAGACCGACGTCACCCCGACCACCACCCTCAAGCTCGGCAAGCAGCAGGTGGTGTGGGGCGAGACCGACTTCTTCCAGTCCCTCGACGTGATTCACGGCTACGACAACCGCATCCGCTCGTTCCTCGAACCGGAGAACGAGGACGTGCGCAAGCCGCTGTGGATGGTCAACCTGGTGCAGCGCTTCGACAGCGTCGACGGCAGCCTGCAGATGCTGCTCATCCCCGGCAAGCTCAACCGCGCCCGCGACCGCGGCAACAGCTTCGACCTGGAAGGCGGGCGCTGGGCCAACAACCCGAACAAGGGCATCACCTTCGAGTCGGCCACCTTCGGCGCGGACGTGCCCTACAACTTCGATCACAAGGAGGCCGACATGGACGACCTGTCCTACGGCCTGCGCTGGAAGGGCATGGCCGGTGAGTGGGAATACTCGCTGGGCTGGTTCCACGGCCCGTCCACCAACCCGGTGATCAATTCCAATCCGAACAACCCGCTGGGCGTCGGCGACGCCGCCAGCGGCCGCTCCTTCGTCGGCGCCTACAAGGGCGACTACCGCTCCGACCCGGACTCCACCGTGGGCGAGCTGATCTTCCCCTTCGTCGACGTGTTCGGGGTGACCGCCAACCGCTACGTGGAATCCATCGACGCGGTGTTCTCCACCGAGCTGTCGTACATCCCCAACGCGCCCTACAACGTCGGCGTGCAGGCCGGCGAGGCGGGCGGCTGCGCGTTCTTCCCGGGCTTCTGCGGGATCATCGAGAAGGACGTGGTCAAGACCATGCTGCGCCTGGACAAGCAGCTCAACCTGCAGAACTACCTGGGCACCAGCCGGCCGTCGTTCTTCTCGGCGCAGCTGTTCAACACCTGGATCACCAACTTCGACCGCGACGACGAGGTGGTCAACTCCGCCGGCTTCAGCGGCCGCACCAAGGAGCACTCGACCATCGCCACGGCGATCCTCGCGACCAACTACGACAACGACCGCATCAACCCCAGCCTGGCCCTGGGCACCGACCTCAGCTACGGCGGCAGCTTCGTCATCCCCAGCGTCGAGTTCGCCTACGGCAACCACTGGCGGGTCCGCGCCGAGGCCGACATCTTCTTCGATGACAAGCATCAGAAGCGGGCGCTGCAAGGGTTCAACAACACCAACCTGTTCGGCTACTTCACGGGCAACGACCAGTTGTCGCTGCGCGTGACCTACCAGTTCTGATGGAGGAGACAACAACAATGAAAACGACTCTGAACCGGATCGCCGCCGTCCTGGCGCTCGGCCTGGCGGGCAGCCTCGCGGCCCAGGCCGCCGACCTCAAGCCGGGCGACGTGATCGACAAGGGCAACCTCGCCCAGCGCCTGGGCGACAGCTTCGAGGGCAAGTCCATCGACAGCCTGCTGACCGAGCGCATGCGCCTGCTGATCGAGAAGGAAGGCCTGAGCCTCACCCTCAAGGCCTCCGAGCCGGTCAAGCTGGGCCGCGACTACCTGGCCGCCACCGAGGCCAACGCCGGCAAGGCGGTGTACAACCGCGACACCCGCCTGGTGGAAGGCTGGGTCGCCGGGATTCCCTTCCCCAACGTCAGCGAGGACGACCCGGACGCGGCGGCCAAGCTGATCTGGAACCACCACTACGCGCAGCCGACCAAGAACCTGCAGGACTACCCCAACTTCGGCTATCTGTTCCTCAACGACAAGGTCGGCCTGGAGCGGCGCCAGCAATGGGCCTTCAAGCGCTACTACCTGAAGGGCCGCCTCGGCACCGAGCAGGTGGTCGAGGGCGACGGCAGCATCCTCACCAAGACCCTGCTGTACGCGACCTACCCCAACGACATCCGCGGCCTGGGCCTGTTCACCGTGCGCTACGACTCGCCCAAGCTGGAGGACTCCTGGGCCTACGTGAAGTCGGTGCGGCGCACCCGCCGCCTGTCCGGCGGCACCTGGATGGACCCGATCGGCGGCACCGACCAGCTCAGTGACGACATCGAGATCTTCAACGCCCACCCGACCTGGTACCCGGAGTACAAGCTGCTCGGCAAGCGCTGGATCCTGGCGGTGGCCAACTCCACCGGCGAGACCTGGAACCAGAAGGCCTCCGGCAACGCCGAGTTCCCGGTGATCGACCTGGACAACTGGCCGCACTGGAACCCGAAGGACCAGTGGGAGCCGCGCGAGGTCTGGGTGGTCGAGGCGACCACGCCGCCGGAGCATCCCTACAGCAAGAAGGTGATGTACATGGACACCCAGTTCCCCCGCTTCTACCAGGCCGAGGCCTATGATCGGAAGGGCCAGTTCTGGAAGTGGATGAACTACCACCTGAAGACCATCGCCACCGAGGATGGCGACGTCGGCATCGTTTCCGCCGCCGGCTTCACCATCGACTACCAGCGCCGCCACGGCACCGCATTCGTGCTCGGCGGGCCGCGCCTGAACACCCCGGGCGTGACCGGGGAGGACATCAACCTGCGCGAGCTGGAGAAGGCCGCGCGCTGACCGGGAGCCCGGCCGCGTGGTGCGTACGGCGCACCCCGCGGTGGCGGGTAGCGAACCAGGCCGGGCGTGTCCGGCGCTGGATGCACAACAAGAAGAGTGCTGGAGGCAACATGAGTTTTCGTTTGGGCGCGGACGTGGGCGGTACCTTCACCGACCTGCTCCTGATCAATGATGCAACCGGCGAGAGTTTCACCGCGAAGGTCCCCTCGACCCCGCACAATCCCTCGATCGGGGTGCTCAACGGCATCGACAGGCTGTGCCGCATCTCCGGCATTGCGCCGGGCGAGATCCGCTCGGTGATGCACGGCACCACGGTGGCCACCAACGCCATCCTCACCCGCCGCGGCGCCAAGGTCGGGCTGGTCACCACCAAGGGCTACAAGCAGGTGCTGCACATCGCCCGTTCCTTCGTGCCGGGCGGGCTCGGCGGCTGGGTGACCTTCAACAAGGGCGAGCTGCTGGCGCCGCTGGAATGGACGGTGGAGGCCGACGAGCGCATCGACGCCCAGGGTCGGGTGGTGCGCCCACTCGACCGCGAGGCCATGGTCGGTCAGCTGCAGTACCTGAAGGAGGCCGGCATCGAGGCGCTGACCATCAGCCTGGTCAACGCCTACGCCAGCGACCTGCACGAGCGCGAGGTGCTGGAACTGGCGCATCAGGTGCTGCCCGGTATCCCGGTGTCGCTGTCCTCCGAGGTGGTGCCGGAGATGCAGGAGTACGAGCGCACCGAGACCACGGTGGTCAACAGCTACGTGCGGCCCGAGGTGGCCAACTACCTGGAACACCTGCAGGGCGAGCTGTCGCGGCGCCTGAGCCCGGAGGTGAAACTGTCCATCCTGCGTTCCGACGGCGGCCTGGCGACCAGCCAGTCGGCCGCCAGCACGCCGGTCAACCTGCTGCTGTCCGGCCCGGCCGGCGGCGTCGCCGGGGCGATCTGGTTCTGCTCGCGCGGCGGCTTCAGCAAGGTGCTGACCTTCGACGTCGGCGGCACCTCCACCGACGTGGCGCTGATCGACGACAACCAGGCGCGCATCCGCCGCGAGACCCGGGTCGGCGACGTCGCCGTGCGCGCGCCCTCGGTGGACGTGCGCACCGTCGGCGCCGGCGGCGGCTCCATCGCCAGCGTGCCGGAACTGACCCGCGCCCTGCGTGTGGGCCCGGAGAGCGCCGGCGCGGTGCCGGGGCCGGCGGCCTACGACCGTGGCGGCGACCAGGCCACCGTCACCGACGCCAACGTGGTGCTCGGCTACCTGCCGGCCGAGCAGAAGCTCGGCGGCGACTTCCAGGTGCGCAAGGACCTGGCCACCGAGGCCGTGCAGAAGGTCGCCGACGCCATGGGCGTGTCGCTGCACGAGGCCGCCGAGGGCATCGTGCGCATCGCCAACGAACACATGTTCGGCGCCCTGCGCCTGATCAGCGTCGAGCAGGGCTACGACCCGCGCGACTTCGCCCTGTGCGGCTTCGGCGGCGCCGGCCCGCTGCACGCCAACGCCCTGGGCATCCTGATGAGCGCCTGGCCGGTGATCGTGCCGCCGGGGCCGGGCGTGCTGTGCGCCTACGGCGACGCCACCACGCGGGTCAAGGACGAGGCCTCGCGCTCGCTGGTGCGGCGCGTCGCCGACCTCGACGCCGAGGAAGTCATGCGCATCCTCCAGCAGCTCGGCGACAGCGTGCGCGCCTCGCTGGCGGCGCAGGACATCCCCGCCGAGGCGCAGCAGCTGACCTGGCAGGCCGACGTGCGCTACCAGGGCCAGGCCCTGCTGCTGACCCTCGACTTCGAGCCCGAGGCGCTGCGCGAGCAGGGCCTGGAGGTGATCACCCGGGCCTTCGACGCGGAGCACGAGCAGCTGTTCACCTTCGCCCTCAGCGAGGACCACGAGCTGGTCAACCTGCGCGCCATCGCCCGCGCGCCGCGCCCGGAGATCGGCGAACGCGCCTTCGACGCCGGCAGCGGCCGCCTGGAGGACGCGGCGGTCGGCACGACGAGCATCCACTACAGCGGCCAGGACCATGCGGCGACCCTCTACGAGCGCGCCCGGCTGGCGCCGGGGCACCTGGTGCCGGGGCCGGCCATCGTCATGGAGATGGACTCCACCACCGTGGTCTTCCCAGGCCATGAAGCCGCCGTCGACCCCGTCGGCAACCTATTGATCCGTCCGCAGGGCCATCAGGAGTAAGCGAAATGGTTGCGCGCATCAAACAGAACAACGACACGCCGTTCCAGCGCGTCGAGGTCGACAGCATCACCATCGACATCGTCGAGAACGCGCTGGGCAATGCCCGTAACGAGATGGACGCGGTGCTGTTCCGCACCGCCATGAGCCCCGGCATCCGCGAGCAGGGCGACGCCTTCCCGATGATCGCCACCAGCGAGGGCAAGATGATCGTCGGCCAGTTCGGCTCCTTCATCACCGGCTTCCTCGACAGCTACCAGGGCGAGATCGAGGAGGGCGACATCTTCCTCACCAACGACCCCTACCTGTGCAACGGCGCGGTCAGCCACCTGCCGGACTGGCTGGTGCTGATGCCGATCTTCAAGGACGGCCGGGTGATCAACTACGCGGCCATGTTCGGCCACATGTCCGACGTCGGCGGCAAGGTGCCGGGCAGCCTGCCGACCAACGCCACCTCGATCTGGGAGGAGGGCATCCGCATCCCGCCGGTCAAGCTGTACCGCCGTGGCGAGATGAACGCCGACATGCTCGACGTGATCCTGCACAACGTGCGCATGCCGCGCTGGAACCGCTCCGACCTCAACGCCATCGTCGCCGCCTGCCGCACCGCCGGGCGCCGCTGCGTGGAGCTGGCCGAGCGCTTCGGCGACGACGCCTTCTACAGCGCCCAGCAGGAAATGCTCGAACGCACCCACCGGGCCATGAAGGAAGTCATCGCCCGGGTGGTGCCGGAGCAGCGCCAGGTGTTCGAGGACTACATCTGCGACGACGGCGCCGGGCTCGGCCCCTACACCCTGCGCTGCGCCCTGTGGCGCGAGGGCGAAAAGGCCATCTTCGACTTCGAGGGCACCGACCCGCAGGCGCCGTCCTCGGTCAACTTCTACGTCAACGAGGAGATGTTCAAGATCTTCTTCGGCGCCCTCACCATCAGCCTATTCGACCCGGCCATCCTGCTCAACGACGGCTTCTACGACCTGGTCGAAGTGCGCATCCCGCAGGGCTCGATCCTCAAGCCGAACTTCCCCGCCGCGCTGTCGTGCCGCACCCACCTGCTCGGGCGCATCTTCGACATGATGGGCGGGCTGCTCGGCCAGGGCACGCCGCAGGCGATGAACGCCGCCGGCTTCTCCGACTCGCCGCACTTCATGTATTCGGGCTACGACGACAAGGGCGAGTGGTTCCAGCTGTTCCAGATCGGCTTCGGCGGCATCCCCGGACGGCCGGTGGGCGATGGCCCGGACGGCCACTCCCTGTGGCCGGGCTTCACCAACGTGCCCAACGAATTCGTCGAGGCCTACTTCCCGCTGCGCATCGAGACCTACGAGACCCTGGCGGACTCCGGTGGCGCCGGCCTGCACCGGGGCGGCAACGGCCTGCGGGTGGCCTACCGGCTGCTGGCCGACGGCGAGATCTCGATCCACGACGACCGCTGGCTGACCTACCCCTGGGGCGTCAACGGCGGCGCGCCGGGCGCGCGCAGCCGCAAGGAACTGGTGCGCGCCGACGGCAGCCGGCAGATGCTGCCGGCCAAGTGCGACAACGTGCGGGTCAAGGCCGGCGACTTGGTGCTGTTCGACACCTGGGGCGGCGGCGGCTGGGGCGACCCGCTGGCGCGCGACCCGGCGCTGGTGCTGCGCGACCTGCGCAAGGGCCTGGTGACGGTGGCGGGCGCGCTGCGCTACGGCGTGGTGATCGCCGCGGGCGCGGTGGATGAACGGGCTACGAGCGAACTGCGCGCCAGCCTGGCCGCCGAGCGCGGCGAGCTGCAGCTGTTCGACCGCGGCGGCACGCTGGACGAGCTGAAGGCGCGCTGCCTGGCGGAGACCGGCCTGCCGGCGCCGGCCACCCCTTCCTGGACCTGAGGTGCGCCATGGCCCTGGACTCACGCAGCCTGACCCCGGCGCGGCGCTATGCGCTGCTGCTGGTGGACCTCTCGGTCGGCTTCACCGACCCCACCGCCAGCCCGCTGGCGAGCCCCTGCGACGGCGTGGTGGAGGCCAACCGCCGCCTGCTGGAAGCGTTCCGCCGGCGTGGCTGGCCGGTGTTCTTCACCACCGTGGCCTACGACGATCCGGCCCAGGCGCGGGTGTTCCGCGCCAAGCTGCCGGTGCTCGACCTGCTGGCGGCGGGCTCGCCGCTGGTGGAAATCGACCCGCGCCTGGCGCCGCTTCCCGACGAGCCGGTGCTGGTCAAGCACTGGGCCAGCGCCTTCTTCGCCACCGACCTGGCCGAGCGCATCCGCCAGGCCGGCGCCGACGGGGTGATGGTCACCGGCCTGACCACCAGCGGCTGCGTGCGGGCCTCGGCGGTGGACGCCCTGCAGCACGACTTCCGCGTGCTGCTGCCGGAGCAGGCCTGCGGTGACCGCGACGCCGAGGCGCACCGCGCCAGCCTGCGCGACCTGGACCTCAAGTACGCCGACGTGCGCCCGTTGGAGGAGTGCCTTGCGCTGCTGGGCTAGCGCGCTGCTGCCGGCACTGCTCGGCCTGGCGGGTTGCGCCGGCGTGCCCGGCGGTGGCTCGGGGCCGGGCGCGCCGCCGCCGCAGCCCGCGGCCTGCGACGCCTACGTCGAGGCCTGGGTCGGCCACTTCCGCGCCAACGTGGCGCGCCTCGACGGCCAGGCCCGCGAGGCGCCGCTGGCCGCGCTGGAGCGGGCGCGGCTGGCACTGGCGGACCAGGGCATCGCCGAGGACAGCTGCCGGCGGCCGTTCTGCATCATCCAGCCGCGCGCCGGCGGGCGCCTGGACAGCTACTGCGGCTACCGGGTGGCCGGCGGCGCCGACGGGGAACTCTATCGCTGGGTGCCGTGGACGCCCGCCCGCCGCTGAGGCGCGCGCCACGACAGCCGACAACCAATCGCCGAGGTGATCATGGGAGCACAGACGCTCTACGACAAACTCTGGGACCGGCACCGGGTCGAGGAGATGCCCGACGGCTCCACCCTGCTGTACATCGACCGCCACCTGCTGCACGAGGTGACCTCGCCGCAGGCCTTCTCCAATCTGCGCCTGGCCGGCCGCCAGCCCTGGCGGCGCGACACCAGCCTGGCGACGCCGGACCACAACGTGCCGACCCTGGGCCGCGAGCAGGGCATCGGCGGGGTCGCCGACCCCATCGCCCGCCAGCAGATCGCCACCCTGGAGAAGAACAGCCGCGAGTTCGACATCCCGCTGTTCGCCCTGGACGACATGCGCCAGGGCATCGTCCACGTGGTCGGCCCGGAGCAGGGCCTGACCCTGCCGGGGCTGACCCTGGTCTGCGGCGACTCGCACACCGCCACCCACGGCGCCTTCGCCGCGCTGGCCCACGGCATCGGCAGCAGCGAGGTCGAGCACGTGCTGGCGACCCAGACCCTGCGCAGCCACAAGCTGAAGAACTTCCGCATCCGCGTCGACGGGCGGCTGGCGCCGGGCATCACCGCCAAGGACCTGGCCCTGTTCGTGATCGGCCGCATTGGCACCGCCGGTGGCAGCGGCCATGCCCTGGAATTCTGTGGCCCGGCGGTCGAGGCGCTGAGCATGGAAGGGCGCATGACCCTGTGCAACATGAGCATCGAGGCCGGCGCCCGGGTCGGCCTGGTGGCCTACGACCAGACCACCGAGGCCTACGTGCTCGGCCGGCCGATGGCGCCGACCGGCGAGGCCTGGCAGGCGGCGGTGCAGTACTGGCGCGCCAGCCTGCACTCCGACGCCGACGCCCGCTTCGAGCGGACCCTGGAACTGGACGCCGGCGAGGTCGGCCCGCAGGTCACCTGGGGCACCTCGCCGGAAATGGTGCTGCCCATCGAGGGCCGGGTGCCGACCCCGGACCAGGCCCGCGACGCCCTGCAGCGCCTGGACTGGGAACGCGCGCGCGCCTACATGGGCCTGGAGCCGGGGCAGGCGCTGGCCGGCCTGGCGCTGGACCGCATCTTCATCGGCTCCTGCACCAACGCGCGGATCGAGGACCTGCGCGCCGCCGCCGAGGTGCTGCGCGGCCGCCAGGTGCACGACCGCATCCGCCAGGCGCTGGTGGTGCCGGGCTCCGGGCTGGTGCGGCTGCAGGCCGAGCGCGAGGGCCTGGACCGCATCTTCAAGGCGGCCGGCTTCGAGTGGCGGGCGCCGGGCTGCTCCATGTGCCTGGGCATGAACGCCGACCGGCTGAGCCCGGGCGAGCGCTGCGCGGCCACCTCCAACCGCAATTTCGAAGGCCGCCAGGGCAAGGGCGGGCGCACCCACCTGATGTCCCCGGCGATGGCCGCCGCCGCCGCGGTGGCCGGTGAACTGGTCGACTTCAGGAGCCTGTGAGCATGCAACCCTTGATCGAGCACGAGGGGGTCGTCATCCCCCTCAACCGGGCCAACATCGACACCGACATGCTGCTGCCCAAGCAGTACCTCAAGAGCCTGGAGTCCCACGGCTTCGGCGGCTTCCTGTTCGACGACGAACGCTACCTGGACCCCGGCGAGATCGACACGCCGCCGGCCTCGCGGCGGGAGAACCCGGCCTTCATCCTCAACCGCGAGCCCTACCGCCACGGCAGCCTGGTGCTGGCCCAGGCCAACTTCGGCTGCGGCTCCAGCCGCGAGCACGCGGTGTGGGCGCTGCGCGACTTCGGCGTGAGGGTGGTCATCGCCCCCAGTTTCGGGGATATTTTCCGCAGCAACTGCTTCAACAACGGAATGCTGCCGCTGATCCTGCCGCAGGAAGACGTCGACCGGCTGTTCGCCATGAGCGAGGCCCGCGGCGAACTGCGGGCCAGGGTCGACGTGGCGCGTCGAACGCTCGAAGCCGGTGACCGGCGCTGGGTGTTCGAACTGGAGGAGGGACGCCGCCAGAGGCTGCTCAAGGGGCTGGACGACATCGGGGAAACGCTGCGCCACGCCGAGCGCATTCGCGCCTACGAGGCCGAGCGACAACGGCTGGAGCCCTGGGTGTTCCGCTCCTGAGAACCTGTTTACGATCTCCTGGCTGTCGGCCATACGGCGTTAAAAGTGGCCTCAAAATGCTCATTTACACGCGTAAACTGCGCTTTTTCGGCCACTTTTGCCTTGTCTGGCTCTAATCCAGAAGATCGTAAACAGGTTCTGAGCGCGAACTTGACAAGAACAATAAAGAGGTCAGGCCGTGGAATTCGCCAATGCGGAACTCAATCGGGTCAGGGTCTGCCTGATCGGCAACTCGAAGCTGAGCCAGCTGGTGCACAGTCTCATTCCCGAGTTCGAGGCGCACGCCAGCATCACCATCATCGACAACATCTTCAACGACGCGGTGCGCGCGGCGCGCGACCTGATCGAGCGGCAGGCGGTGGACGTGTGCATCAGCGCCGGCGCCAACGCCTTCTACCTGCAGGACACCCTGCCGATCCCGGTGCTGGCGCTGAAGGTGGAGCAGACCGACCTGATCCAGGCGGTGCTGACCGCGCGGCGCATCTCGTCGAAGATCCTGCTGCTGACCTACGAGCGCCAGGAGACCAACGTCGAGCTGCTCAGCCTGTTCGAGGGCATCGAGCTGTCGCACCGCACCTACAGCACCGCCGAGCACGCCAAGGAAATTTTCCACAACCTGCGCAACCAGGGCTTCGGCGTGGTGATCGGCTCCAGCTACGCCTGCGACCTGGCCGAGCACTGGGGGCTGGAGTCGGTGCTGCTGTATTCCCGCGAGTCGTGCCGCAACCTGATCCGCAAGGCCATCCGCCACGCCGGCGAGCACAAGCGCGAGCGCCAGCAGCGCGCCCTGGGCCAGTTCCTCCTGGAACAGTCGGCCAACCCCCAGGTGCTGACCAACCGCGACGGCGGCATCGTCGCCTGGAACGCCGGCGCCAGTGTGCTGATCCCCTCCATCGGCCGGCGCCGCCGGCTCGACGGCCTGCTCGACGCCAAGGTGCTGGAGTCCGACAACCTCAGCGCCGAGGGCCTGCTGGTCGGCGAGCGCCTGTGCAGCCTGAGCAAGCAGCCGTTCGAGGTCGACAGCGAGCGGGTCGGCTACCTCTACCATTTCGTGCCCAGCCCGGTGGCGCTCGACCAGGGCGACGAGCGCCGGCTGGTGTTCCAGTCCAGCCGCATGGCCGAGGTGCAGAACCAGCTGCTGGTCTACGGCGCCACCCCGGGCACCGTGCTGCTGCGCGGCGAGACCGGCACCGGCAAGGAGCTGGCGGCGCGCCAGGTGCACCAGGCCAGCGCCAACGCCGACGGCCCGTTCGTCGCCATCAACTGCGCGGCGATTCCCGCCGAGCTGTTCGAGTCCGAGCTGTTCGGCTACGCCGAGGGCGCCTTCACCAGCGCCAAGAGCGGCGGCCGCAGCGGCCTGCTGGAGAGCGCCAACAACGGCACCTTCTTCATGGACGAGATCAACTCGCTGCCCCTGCCGCAGCAGGCCAAGCTGCTGCGCGTGCTGCAGGAGCGCGAGGTCACCCCGGTCGGCTCGAAGCGCTCCATCTCGCTGAACATCAAGTTCGTCGCGGCGTGCAACGTCGACCTGATGGAAGAGGTGCGCGCGGGCCGCTTCCGCGAGGACCTGTACTACCGCCTGAGCACCTTCGCCGTGCACATCCCGCCGCTGCGCGAGCGCCCCGAGGACATCCCCGTGCTGGCCAGCTACCTGATGCGCCGCGAGTCCCAGCGCTACGGCATCGAGGTCGACCCGGAGATGCTGACCAAGGGCGTGGCCCCGCTGTTCCGCGGCTACCATTGGCCGGGCAATGTGCGCCAGCTGGAGAACCTGATCGAACGCCTGATCGTCTCGCGCAAGCTCTACGGCAGCGTCGAGGCGCTGCTGGAGGCGCTGCCGCGGGTGATGCCGGAACTCTTCGCGCCGCTCGGCGAGAGCGAGGAGGGCGGCCACCTGCACCAGATCGAGCAGGAAGAGATCGTCAAGGCGATGCAGCTGTTCGGCGGCAACAAGAGCAGCGCCGCCGAGTACCTGGGCATCAGCCAGACCACCCTGTGGCGGCGGCTCAAGCGCCTCAAGGGCGTCTAGCGCGTCTTCCGAATCACCTCCGCCACCGGCGGACCCGTCACGAGAGAGCCCCGTATGCCCGAGTACAACGCCCCCCTGCGCGACCTGCGCTTCGTCCTCCACGAGGTGTTCGATGCCCCGGCCCTCTGGGCGCGCCTGCCGGCCCTGGCCGCCACGGTGGACGCCGACACCGCCGACGCCATCCTCGAAGAGGCAGCCAAGGTCACCGGCGGCCTGATCGCCCCGCTCAACCGCAGCGGCGACGAGGAGGGCGTGCAGTGGCGCGACGGCGTCGTCAGCACCCCGGCGGGCTTCCGCGAGGCCTACGCCACCTATATCCAGGGCGGCTGGGTCGGCCTCTCCGGCAACCCGCAATACGGCGGCATGGGCATGCCCAAGATGCTCGCCGTGGCCTTCGAGGAAATGCTCTACGCCGCTGGCTCCAGCTTCGCCCTGTATTCCGCGCTGAGTGCCGGCGCCTGCCTGGCCATCGACGCCCACGCCAGCGAAGTGCTGAAGACCACCTACCTGCCGCCGATGTACGAGGGCCGCTGGGCCGGCTCCATGTGCCTGACCGAGGCTCACGCCGGCACCGACCTGGGCCTCATCCGCACCCGCGCCGAGCCGCAGGCCGACGGCAGCTACCGGATCACCGGCAGCAAGATCTTCATCACCGGCGGCGAGCAGGACCTGACCGAGAACATCGTCCACCTGGTGCTGGCCAAGCTGCCGGACGCCCCGGCCGGGCCGAAGGGCATCTCGCTGTTCCTGGTGCCAAAGGTGCTGGTCGCGGCCGACGGCTCGCTGGGCGCGCGCAACGCGGTGGGCTGCGGCTCCATCGAGCACAAGATGGGGATCAAGGCCTCGGCCACCTGCGTGATGAACTTCGATGGCGCCGAGGGCTACCTGATCGGCGAGGAGAACAGGGGCCTGGCGGCGATGTTCACCATGATGAACTACGAGCGCCTGTCCATCGGCATCCAGGGCATCGGCTGCGCCGAGGCCTCCTACCAGAACGCCGTGGCCTACGCCCGCGAGCGCATCCAGAGCCGCGCGCCGAGCGGCCCGCAGGCCAAGGACAAGGCGGCCGACCCGATCATCGTCCACCCGGACGTGCGCCGCATGCTGCTGACCATCAAGGCCCTGACCGAGGGCGGCCGCGCTTTCGCCTGCCACGTCGGCCAGCAGCTCGACCTGGCCAAGTTCGGCGACGACGCCGACGAGCGCGCCCTGGCCCAGGCCCAGGTGGCGCTGCTCACCCCGGTGGCCAAGGCGTTCTTCACCGACAACGGCCTGGAAGCCTGCGTCCACGGCCAGCAGGTGTTCGGCGGCCACGGCTACATCCGCGAGTGGGGCCAGGAGCAACTGGTGCGCGACGTGCGTATCGCGCAGATCTACGAAGGCACCAACGGCATCCAGGCCCTCGACCTGCTGGGGCGCAAGGTGGTCGCCGACGGTGGCGCCGCGCTGCGCGCCTTCTGCGCCGAGATGGACGCCTGGGCCGCGCGCGGCGGGCTGTATGCCTCCGAGTTGAAGGAGGCTGTGCAGCGCCTGCGCGAGGTCAGCTTGTGGCTGCTGGAGCGGGCCAAGGGCAATCCCAACGAGGTCGGCGCGGCTTCGGTGGAGTACCTGCACCTGCTCGGCTACACCGCCTACGCCTACCTGTGGGCGCGCATGGCCGACAGCGCCGCCGCTCGGCGCGGCGAGGACGAGACCTTCTACGGCGCCAAGCTGGCCAGCGCGGAGTTCTTCTTCCGCCGTCTGCTGCCGCGCACCCTGGGCCTGGAGGCCTGCATCCGCGCCGGTAGCGCGCCGCTGTTCGGGCACCTCGCCGAGCAGTTCTGAGGGCTCAGGGCGGGTCCTGCCGCAGGGCATCCGCCCAGCGGCCGGCGAAGCGGTACAGCGGGATGAACGCCTCCAGCAGCTCGCGGCCGAGCGGCGTCAGCGCGTAGCCCTCGGCCTGCCGCTCGACGATGCCGCCGTCGCGCAGTTCGTTGATCCGGGCCTGCAGCACGGTGGGCGAGAGGTTGCCCGCCGCGCTGCGCAGCGCCCGGGAGTTCAGCGCGCCGTCGCGCAGCTCCCAGAGGATGCGCAGCGCCCACTTGCGCCCCAGCAATTCGAGCAGCGCCATGATCGGGCGGCGCCCGTCCATCATCGGCGGGGCTTGCCGTTCGTCATCATTCATATCGATTCGCCTTGAGTTGCTACGGATTCAGTAGCAATCATTCATCCGCTACACAATCAATAGCGGAGGATACAGCATGTCCCGGATCACCCCCTTGCAGGAACCCTACCCGGCCGAAATCCGCGCCGCCTTCGACAGGATCATGGGCGCCGGCGTGCCGCCCCTGGTGCTGTTCTCCACTCTCGCCAGCAGCGAGCGCGCCTGGCGCAAGTTCGGTGCCGGCTCGTTGCTGGAGGGCGGTCCGCTGACGCTGCGCCAGCGCGAGCTGGTCGTCGACCGGGTCTGCGCCCGCAGCGGCTGCGAGTACGAATGGGGCGTGCACGTGCGGGTGTTCGCCCAGGCCGCCGGGCTCAGCCGCGACGAGGTGGCCGCCACCCTGGAACAGCCGCTGCGCGCGGAGCGCTGGAGCGCCGAGGAGGCCGCGCTGCTGGCGGCGGTCGATGCGCTGCACGAGCGGGCGACCCTGAGCGAGGCGGAATTCGCCGACCTGCGCGCACACTTCGACGAGACCCAGGTGCTGGAAATCCTCATGCTCGCCGGCTTCTACCGCACGGTCGCCTACCTCGCCAACGGCCTCGACCTGCCGCTGGAGGCCAGCGCCGCCCGCTTCAGCGACTATCGGGGCTGAGCTGCCGGGCTTCCTGGGGCGTGCGCCCGCTCCATTCCTTGAAGGCGCGGGTGAAGGCGCTGTGCTCCGAGTAGCCCAGCAGCATGGCGATGTCGACGATCTGCAGGCGCGGGTCGCGCAGGTACGACTGGGCGAGTTCGTGGCGGACCAGGTTCAGTTCGCCGCGGAAGCTGGTGCCGGCCTCCTGCAGGCGGCGCTGCAGGGTGCGCGGCGAGCAGCCCAGCTGCGCGCCGATGCGCTCGATGCCGGGCTCGCCCTCGCGCAGGGCACGGGCGATGGCCTTGCGCAGCTGTTCCACCAGCGCGTGCTGCTGCGGCAGCTGGGCCAGCAGGCGGTCCGCGTGCTGTTCCAGCAGGGTGATCAGCGTCGGGTCGGGGCTCTTCATGGGCAGTTCGAGCAGTTGCGACGAGAAGCGCATCACCGCCGCGGGCCGGCCGAAGCGCACCGGGCAGCCGAAGAACGCCTCGTAGGGCGTGCTGTCGGCGGGGCCGACATGGTTGAAGTCGATCAGCAGCGGGTTGGCCGTGCCACGCACCAGGTCGCGGCAGAACTGCACCATCGCCACGGTGCCGGTCTCGCTCACCAGCGGGCCGGGCTGGTACTGGCTGACGTCCCAGGCCAGCTCGAACCAGCCCTCGCCGTCGCGGCGGGTCATGGGAACCACGTCGAACACCAGGCGCTGGTAGCGCTCGAAGCGTTGCAGCACGGCCGCCAGGCTCTCGCAGACCAGCAGCACCGAGCCGAACACGCCGTAGTGCCGGGCGCTGATGGTGCGGCCGAGGTGCAGGCCCAGCAGCGGGTCGTCGAGTGCCTGCGCCGCTGTCACCAGCAGGTGTTCCCAGTGCTCCACGTCCATGCCGCCGATACCGCCTGGCGCGGGTTCGGGCCAGGGCTCGCCGAGCACCGACTCCGGCTCGTGGCCGAGCGCTTCCAGATATTCGTAGAGCAGTTGCACGTAGGTCTCGGGCACCACGCGCCGGTGCAGTGGCTGGCTCATCGCGGCCTCGCTTGTTGTTTGGCGCAAAGTGTCAAGCGGGGCGTCGGGTAGCGTCAAGCCGTCGTGCCGGCGCTTGCCGAGAATGGCGCCACTTCAGCCACCCGACGGACGCCGCCCCATGAACGCCCTCGCCGATCTTCTGACCCCGACCACGCTCAGTTTCCCCTCCGCCGACGCGCATTGCGTGGCCGACTACTACCGCCCGCTGGGCGCCGGCCCCTTCCCGGTGGTGGTGATGGCGCACGGCCTCGGCGGCACGCGCAGGATGCGCCTGCCGGCCTTCGCCGAACGCTTCGCCGCCGCCGGCTATGCCTGCCTGGTGTTCGACTACCGCCACTTCGGCGACAGCGGGGGCGAGCCGCGCCAGCTGCTGGACGTCGGCCGCCAATTGCAGGACTGGAAGGCGGCCATCGCCCACGCTCGCGGCCTGGCCGACGTGGACCCGGCGCGGGTCGCGATCTGGGGCACCTCGTTCGGCGGCGGGCACGTGCTGGCCACCGCCGCCGAGGATGCGCGGGTGGCCGCCGTCATCTCCCAGTGCCCGTTCACCGACGGCCTGGCCTCCAGCCTCGCCACCGAACCCCTGGTGTCGCTCCGGCTCAGCGCGCTGGCCGTGGCCGACCGCATCGGCGCGCTGTTCGGCGCCAGGCCGATCCTGGTGCCGCTGGCCGGGCGCCCCGGGACGGTCGCGTTCATGACCTCGGCGGACAGCTGGGACGGCTACCACCGGCTGATGCCGCCGGGCGCGCCCAGCCGCGACGAGATCGCCGCGCGCTTCGCCCTGGACATCATCCGCTACTACCCTGGGCGCAAGACGCCGCGCATCCAGGCCCCGGTGCTGTTCTGCGTGTGCGACCCGGACAGCGTGGCGCCGGCGAAGCGGACCCTGGCCCACGCCCGTCGCGCGCCGCGCCACGAGATCAAGCGCTACCCTCATGGCCACTTCGACATCTACGTGGGCGAGGCCTTCGAGCAGGTGGTGAACGACCAGCTCGACTTCCTCCAGCGCACGGTGCCGAGCATTGCAACCAAGAGAGCAGACGCATGACCTACGACCTCGAAGGCAAAGTGGTGCTGATCACCGGCGCGGCGGGCGGCATCGGCTCCGCCGCCGCGCGGGAGCTGTACCTGCAGGGCGCCAGCCTGGTGCTGACCGACACCCGGCAGGAGACGGTGGACGAGCTGGCCCGGGAGTTCGACGATCGGCGCGTGCTGCCGCTGGTGCTCGACGTCACCGACGCCGAGGCGGCGAAGGCGGTGGTGCGCCAGGCGGTCGAGCGCTTCGGCCGCCTCGACGTGGCCTTCGCCAATGCCGGCATCGCCTGGGCCGGCGTGCCGGCGACCCTGCGCGTCTGCGACGAGGCGGAGTTCCGCCGCATCGTCGAGGTGGACCTGTTCGGCGTGTGGCACACCCTGCGCGCGGCACTGCCGGAGATCGTCCGCAACCGTGGCCAGGTGCTGATCACCTCATCGATCTACGCCTTCATGAACGGCATGGCCAACGCGCCCTACGCCGCGTCCAAGGCGGCGGTGGAGTCGCTGGGCCGGGCGCTGCGCGCCGAGCTGAGCACGACCGGGGCGAGTGCGAGCGTGCTCTATCCCGGCTGGACGGACACCGCCATCGCCAAGGTCGCCTTCGGCGGCAATTTCCTCGTGACCCGGATGAACGAGAGCGGGCTGCCGGCCTTCCTGCGTCGGCCGATTCCGCCCGCGCAGGTGGCACGCGCGGTGGTGCATGGCCTGCAAAGGCGCCGGCCGCGCATCGTCGTCCCCGCGCGCTGGGCGCCCATCGCCCTGATGCGCGGCCTGCTGAATGTGCTGGTGGACTGGCGCCTGCCGCGCGATGAGCGCTTGCAGCGGCTGCTCCTGCAACTGGAGGACGAGGCCGTGCGCAGCCAGGCCCAGGATCGAGGCGATCCACCGGAGGTACGTCCATGACGCGCTATGCGCTGGAAGACCGCGTCATCGCCATCACCGGCGCCACCGGCGGCCTCGGCATCGCCGCCGCCCAGGCCCTGCGCATGCGGGGCGCGCGGCTGGTCCTGCTCGACCTCGACCGGGCGGCGCTGGACGCCCAGGCGGCCGCCCTGGGCGGGCCCGAGGTCGCCGCCGGCTGGGTGGTCGACGTGCGCTCGCTGGCGAGCCTGGAGGCCGTGCTGGACGAGGCCGCGCGCCACTTCGGCGGGATCGACGTGGTGATCGCCGGCGCCGGCATCGGCGCGCCGGAAACCCTGGAGAGCATGGACCCGGCCGGTTTCGAGCGGGTCATCGACATCAACCTCGGCGGTGTGTGGCGCACCTTCCGCGCGGCGCTGCCCTACGTGAAGAAGCGCCGCGGCTACCTGCTGGCGATCTCGTCGATGGCGGCCTTCGTCCATTCGCCGCTGAACGCCCACTACACCGCCAGCAAGGCCGGGGTCTGGGCCCTGTGCAACAGCCTGCGCCTGGAGCTGAGGCATGACGGGGTGGGCGTCGGCTCGTTCCACCCGACCTTCTTCCAGACGCCGATGATGGACGCGGTGGTCGACGGCCCATGCTCCACCCTGGTGTGGAACCGGCACCGGGGCCTCTGGCGCTTCGTCGCACTGGACGAGGTGGTGGCGGCCCTGGTCGAGTGCATCGAGCGGCGTCGCGAGTTGGTGACAGTGCCGCGCCGCAACGGGCTGGTCGCCAAGGCACCGGGCCTGCTGCGCCGGCTGATTGAGCTGATCGGCTTCGACGCCGGGCGGGTTGCGCAGGCGGTGAGGCTCGCCAACGGAGGCAAGGCCTCGTGACGGAGCGGCCGGCAGTCTCCCTCCGAATCCGACCAGTGGCTGAGGATTCTCGCCAGCGCGGGCCGGCGGTGATCGCCCTGAGCGTGTGCGGCATCCTGCTCGGCTTCGCCGGCTCGCGCCTGCTCGGCATCGGCGCCGAGGAGACCATCACCGTGGTGGTGGGCATGAGCGTGCGCAACGTGGCCATCGGCATGCTGATCGCCATCGGCATGCTGAACTCCCCGGAGATGGCCGTGCCGGCGGCCCTCTACGGCCTGCTCATGTACGCCTTCGGCTTCGCCCTGATCGGCTACGGCCGGATGACGATCCGCGCCGCCGCCTGACGCGGCGGCGCGCGGTTCTGGCGCGAAATATCAAGCGCATGGTCGGGTAGGGTCAAGCCGCCCGGCCGCCGGTGGTCGAGAATGGTGCCATCCCGGTGTGCAAAACCGGCCCGCGGGTGGCACGCTCGGCAAGCGGCCCCGCCACAGATCGGAGACAGCCATGAGCCTTCAGCACTACGACGTCCTCATCATCGGAGCGGGCATCTCCGGTATCGGCGCCGCCTACTACCTGCAGAACCAGCGGCCCGGCACCCGCTACGCGATCCTGGAGGCGCGGGGCGACCTGGGCGGGACCTGGGACCTGTTCCGCTATCCGGGCATCCGCTCCGACTCCGACTTCTTCACCTTCGGCTACGACTTCAAGCCCTGGACCAGCGACAACGCCCTGGCCGACGGCCCGGCGATCAAGGCGTACATCGCCGAGACCGCCCGCGAGAACGGCATCGACGCGCACATCCGCTACCACCACCGGGTGCTCCGGGTGGACTGGTCCTCCCGCGAGCGGCTGTGGAACGTGCAGGTGGAGCGCACGGACACCGGGGAGCGCTCGCTGCTGCGCACCCGCTGGATTTTCTCCGGCACCGGCTACTACCGCTACGACGAGGGCTTCACTCCCCACTTCGAGGGGCGCGAGGACTTCGCCGGGCGCATCGTCCACCCCCAGCACTGGCCCGAGGACCTCGACTGGCGCGGGCAGAAGGTGGTGGTGATCGGCAGCGGCGCCACGGCGGTGACTCTGGTGCCGTCGATGGCGCCGAGTGCGGCGCACGTGACCATGTTGCAGCGCACGCCGACCTACATCCTGCCGATCCCCTCGCGCGACCCCATCGCCCGGCGCCTGCGCCCGCTGCTGGGCGACCGGGTGGCCCACGCCATCGCGCGCCGCTTCAACATCGCCAAGCAGAAGTGGTTCTTCACCTTCGCCCAGCGCTTCCCCAAGCTGGCGAGGAAGCTGATCCGCGGCATCAACCGCAAGATGCTGCCCGAGGGCTACCCGGTCGACGTGCACTTCAACCCG
This sequence comes from Pseudomonas sp. GD04015, assembly GCF_029837675.1. Classification (NCBI taxonomy): domain Bacteria; kingdom Pseudomonadati; phylum Pseudomonadota; class Gammaproteobacteria; order Pseudomonadales; family Pseudomonadaceae; genus Pseudomonas; species Pseudomonas sp. GD04015. The sequence goes on from NZ_JAOEEE010000009.1 coordinate 58,417, forward strand.
CCCTACAACCCCTGGGACCAGCGCCTCTGCGCCGTGCCGGGCGGCGACCTCTACCGAGAGATCTCCGCGGGTCGCGCCTCGGTGGTCACGGACCGCATCGCGCGTTTCACCGCGAGCGGCATCCAGCTTGAGTCGGGCGACCACCTGGACGCGGACCTGATCGTCACCGCCACCGGGCTCAACCTGCTGCCGTTCGGCGGTATCGAACTGGCCATCGACGGGACGCTGATCGACGCCAGCGACACCGTCGCCTTCAAGGGCATGATGCTGAGCGGCATTCCCAACCTGGCGTTCGCCATCGGCTACACCGGCTCCTCGTGGACGCTGAAGGTCGGCCTGGTCTGCGAGCACTTCTGCCGCCTGCTGGCGCACATGGACGCCAACGGCCTGGAGGTCTGCACGCCGGTGGCCGACCCGGGCATGGAGACGCTGCCGCTGCTCAACTTCGGCGCCGGTTACGTGCAGCGCTCGCTCGGCAGCCTGCCGCGCCAGGGCGCGCGCTTCCCCTGGGCCATGTCGTGGAACTACTTCGCCGACGAGAAGATGTTCCGCCACGGCGAGGTGGCCGACCGCCACCTGCGCTTCGAGGGGCGCCCGGCGCCGCAGGCCGAGCCCGCCCCGGCGCGGGAGGTCTCCGCATGAGTGCCTTCCGCCAGCCGCCGGGCGAGGGCGACCCGCAGGACTGCTTCCTCGAAGCCGCAGGCGGCCTGCGCCTGTGCTACCGGACCTACGGCAACGCCGGCCACCCGCCGGCCCTGCTGATCGCCGGGCTGGGCCTGCAGCTGACCTCCTGGCCCGCGTCGTTCATCGACACCCTGGTGGACGCCGGCTACTACGTGATCGCCCCGGACAACCGCGACGCGGGTCGCTCGTCCACGGTGCGCCTGGCGCCGCCGGGCAAGCTCCGCCAGCTGCTCGGCTGGGCGCCCGCCGGCAGCTACGGCCTGGAGGACATGGCTGACGACATGGCCCTGCTGCTCGACCACCTGCAGGCCGACGATGCTCACCTCATCGGCATGTCCATGGGCGGCATGATCGCCCAGAGCATGGCCGCCCGTTACCCGGCCCGGGCCCGCTCCCTGACCTCGATCTTCTCGACCACCGGGGCGCGGCGGGTCGGCAGGCCGGCGTTCTCCACCCTGCTGCGGATGGCCCGGGCCGCGCCGCGCGACGAGACGGAGGCGGTGGCCGGCTTCGCCGCGATGATGCGCCACATCGGCGACCCCGGCGTGACCGGCATCGCCGCCGAATGGGAGCGCTACGCGCTGGAGGCCTGGCGGCGCAACGGCAACCGCGCCAACGCCGGCGGCATCGGGCGGCAGATCGGCGCGATCCTCAAGTCGGGCGACCGCAGCCACCAGCTGCGCCGCATCAGCGCCAGCACCCTGGTGCTGCACGGCGAGGTGGACCTGATGGTCGCGCCGAGCGGTGGCCGGGCCACGGCGGCGGCCATCCCCGGCGCCCGTCTGGTGTCGTTGCCGCGCCTGCGTCACCAGATCGACGAGGCCCGGGTGCCCGAACTCATGGGCCACATCGTGCCGCACCTGGCGCGCAGCGCGCAGCGCGCGGCCCGCTAGCGCCGTGGTCGCCACGGCGAGGACATAGACGGAAACCACGGCGGCCGTTCCCGGCCGGCGCAATTCCCCCATAATCGACGCCTTGAACTCCCGGCGCGCGCGGCGCCGTGCAGCCAGCAAGAGCCGATCATGAGTCTTTCGTCCGATCTCGAATCACGCATCCACGGAACCCAGAAGATCAGCGCCGTCGTCGATACGCTGGCCGAGGACGGCATCGCCCCGGCCAGCGTGCTGGCCAACAGCGGCATCAGCGAGGACACGCTGCGCACGTTGTCGGCCCGCGTCTCCTTCGCCCAGATCGTGACCGTGTTCCGCAACGCCGTGCGCCTGGCGACCGACCCCGGCACCGCCGTGCGCGCCGGCGCCCGCATGCGCCTGACCGCCTACGGCATGTACGGCTACGGGCTGCTGAGCAGCCCGACGCACGCCGAGCGCATCGACTTCGCGCTCAAGTACAAGCGCGTCATGGGACCGGTGGCGGCGCCCGTCGCCTACGTGCGCGGCGAGAGGGTGGCGATCTACACCTACGAGGTATTCGTCACCGCCGACCCCCTCGACCCGCTCTACCGCTTCGCCCTCGAATTTGCCTACGCTGCGCACCTCACCGTGGGCCGCGACCTGTACGGCGACGGCTTCGGCTTCTCCCTGCTGGGCTTCGCCTGCCCGCCCCCCGCGCAGCCGTACGACGAGCTGCTCGGCTGCCCAGTGCGCTTCGACCAGCCCGGCAACGAACTGCACACCGCGCTGCACTGGCCGGACCTACCCTCGGGCATGCCCGAGCCCTCGACCCACGCCATGGTGTGCGAGATGTGCCAGCCGGTGCTGGCGCGCATGCCCTACCTGGACGGCCTCAGCTCCGTGGTGCGCAGCACCCTGGTCGAGCACATGCCCTGGCGCTTCCCCACCGTCGAGGCCATGGCCCGGCACCTCGACATGCACCCGCGCACGCTGCGCCGGCGGCTGGAGAGCGAGGGCACCGGCTACAAGGACATCCTGCTCAACGTGCGCCGGGGCCTGGCCATCGAGTACCTGCGCGAGACCCGCATGACCACCGAGGAGATCGCCACCCGCCTGGGCTACAGCGACGCCTCCAACTTCCGCCACGCCTTCCACCGCTGGACCGGGCAAAACCCGCAGGACTACCGCCGGCGCTGATACAGGATCAGGCGGTGGTCGCCGTGGTCTGCCTCCGGTGCTGCGCCGCGGAGGCCATGATGATGGCCGCCAGCACGTACAGCGAGACGATGAAGAGCAGGCTGTAGCGGTTCTGCCCGGTGGACGTGAGTATCCAGGTGCTGATGGACGGGGCGACGGCCGGCCCGAGATTGCCCAGCGAACTGATCAGGGCGATGCCGCCGGCCGCCGTTTCCTTGGACAGGTATTCGCTGACGAAGGCGAAGAACAGCGGGGTGAGCGAGGCGATGCCGATCGAGCCGATGCAGTAGAGGACCATGGACCACACCAGGTCGTCGTTGGCGAAGGCCATGGACACGAAGCTCACGGCGATCAGCGCCACGCAACACACGTAGTGCCAGCGCCGGTCGTTCAGCCGATCCGAGCTGCGCCCGATCAGCACCATGCCGATGACGCCGACGATGCTCGGCAGGGCCTTGAGCAGGCCGACGTGGAACACGTCCTTGACCCCCCAGCTGGCGATCATCGACGGTGCCCAGAACAGCAGCGCGTACACCGCGCCGCTCATCAGGAAATACACGCTGGAGAGGACGTAGATCTTCGGGTCGCTCAGCAGGGTGCGCCACGCGCCATGGCCGCCGGGCTTCGGCGGGATGCGGTCGCGCTGCAGGCGCTCGGCGAGGATGCGTTTCTCCTGCTCGGTCAGCCAGGAGGCCTTCTCCGGGCCGTCGCTCAGCAGCAGGTAGGCCAGCACGCCGATCAGCAGGCAGGGCGCGCCGTTGGCGATGAACATCCACTGCCAGCCGTGATAGCCCATGACGCCCTGGCCGAACTTCATCAGCGCGCCGTTGAGTGGCCCGACCAGGATGCCGGCGATGGCGGTGGCGGTCATGAACGTGGCGATCACCCGGCCGCGCCGCGCCGGCGGGTACCAGAAGGTGAAATAGAGGATCGCGCCGGGGAAGAAGCCGGCCTCGAACGCCCCCAGCAGGAAGCGCAGCACGTAGAACTGCCAGGGCGTGGTGACCCAGGCCATGGCCGTGGCGCAGGCGCCCCAGCACAGCATGATGCGCAGGATGGTCTTGCGCGCGCCGATCTTCTCCAGCATCAGGTTGCTGGGCACCTCGAACAGGAAGTAGCCGACGAAGAACAGCCCGGCGCCGAGGGCGAAGATGTGGTCGCTGAACTGCAGGTCGGTCTTCATCTGCAGCTGGGCGAAGCCGACGTTGATGCGGTCGATGTAGGCGAAGCAGTAGGCGATCAGCAGCAGCGGCAGGATGCGCCAGTTGATCTTCGAGAACAGGGCCTTCTCGGCATCGCTCTCGATGAGCGCCTCGCCCTTGCGCAGGGAAATCGCGGTCATTGGGTTCTCCTTGGATGGCGGGCGGGTTTCAGTGGGTGGCGCCGAGGTAGGCGATGCCGGTCAGCGGCCCCTGGCCCTGGAAGATGATCCGGCTCGGGTAGGGCGGGTCCAGGCTGACCACCCGCAGGTGGCCGCCCAGGTCGCTGACGAAGGCGCGGCGGCCGGCGGGGTCTCGGGCCAGGCCGATGCCTTCTGTCAGGCCCGTGAGCAGAATCTGGTGGTCGACGGCCCGGCCGTCGCGGATGCGGGCGCGGTTCAGGGTGTTGCCGTGGGGTGGGGCGCCGCGGTCGGTCCAGTAGAGGGTGTCTTCGTCGCCGTCCCAGTCGAGGTCGATCGGCTCGGGCAGGCCGTCCAGCAGGACCTCGATGTCGTCGCGCGCGGCGGGATCGTGTGGCACCACGTCCAGCGGCGCGCGCAGGATCATGCCCTCGCCGCCGTCGGGGCGGCCCTTCTGGCTCCAGTAGAGGAAGCCGCCGGCGCCATCCACCGCGACGCCGACCGGGTGGCGGCGGCGGTCATGGCGGTCGGAGGCGCGGGTGCCGGTGAGGACGTGGACGGCCAGGTCCGAGCCGTCGGGACGGCAGCTCATCACCCGCAGGCCCTCGCGGTCGCACCAGTAGAGCCGATTGCGGCCGGGCTCGAAGGTGATCTGCTTGCCGGTGACGATCTCGCCGGGCGGCACGATCACCCGGCGCTCGCCGCCGTCGAGGTCGGTACGCTCGATGTGGCCGTCGGCCTCCCAGAAGTCCTCGCCGTCGCGCGCCACGCCCATGAAGGTGCAGAACAGGTGCTGGTTCGCCGGGTCGATCGCCACACCGTCCGGCTTCGACGCCAGGCCGTCCACCAGGACCCGCAGGTCGCCGCCGTCGCTGGCGACGGAGAGGATGCGCGACTCACGGCCCAGGTTGAGCAGGATGATGCGGTCAGAGGGGGCGCTCACGGTCGGGCTCCTGTGCGCGGGCCGAGGAGGGCCGCGGAGCCGCCTTCTCGTTCACGGTACCTTCCGGTGGGCGCGCGCTGGCGCCGCGGAAGACCCGTTGCCTTTGTTGTTATTCGGTGGATGCCGATCTTGCGGGATCGGTCCGCCGCAGCACAGGTTATTCGAGGCCAATGGCTGGTGAGTTCTGTCCCGTCCGCACCTGGGCTAGACCGGCGCGGTGTCGCGCATGGAGTCCCTGGCGGCGAAGCCCGCCTGGAACGTCGCCAGCGCGGGGCAGGCGCTTCTCCAGTCCAGTTCGGCGAAGCGGAAGTCCAGGTAGCCCAGGGCGCAGGCCACGGCGATCTGCGCTACGTCCAGCGGGTCCTGCAACTGCCCGGCCTGCCGCTCCAGCTCCGCCAGGGCGCGGCGCACCTTGCCCAGCTGGCCTTCGGCCCAGTCGTCCCACTGCCGCTCGGCGGGGCGCACGGCGCGCTCGTAACGCACCAGCAGCGCGGCTTCCATCAGGCCGTCGGCCAGCGCTGCCAGACGCAGGGTGCGCCAGCGCGCGGCGGGCTCGGCGGGGAACAGCCGGGAGCGGTCGTGCAGGCTGTCGAGGTATTCGCAGATCACCCGGCTGTCGTACAGCGCCTCGCCGTCGTCGGTCAGCAGGACGGGCACCTTGCCGAGCGGGTTGAGTGCGTTGACCCGCTCGTTGAGGGTCACCGGCAGCACGGCGGTGTCGAGCGCCTCGATGCGTGGTGCCAGGCCGGTCTCCAGGGCCAGTACCCGTACCTTGCGGGCGAAGGGGGAGGCCGGTGCGTGGATCAGTTGCATGATGAAGGTTTCCTCTGGCGGGTGGTTCGGGTTGTTCCGGGGGTGGTGCAGGCCTTAGGCTTCGCCGCAATTCGGTCGGATGGACGCACCATGGTCATAGACAGAAAGATCAATACCGCCTCCGTGCGCATGCAGTCGCTGGACCCGCTCGATCACTCCCTCGAACTGCTGCACTTCGGCTTTCGCGGGCTGACGGTGGCGGCGGACCGGTTCCTCGAGACCCAGGGGCTGTCCCGCGTGCACCACCGCATCCTCTACGTCATCGCCCGCGCCGACGAGATCAACGTCGGCGACCTGGCGGCTACCCTCGGCATCAGCAAGCAGGCGCTGCACCGCACCCTGACCCAGCTGTTCGAGCGCGAGCTGGTCTGCTACACCCGCCAGCCGGAGCGCCATCGCTTCAAGCTGCTGGCCCTCACCGCGCAGGGCGAGGCGGTGGAGCGGGAGGCCTCCGAGTTGGAGCGCCGCACCCTGCGCGAGGCGTTCGCCTGCACCGACGCCCGCGGGCGCGAGGCCTGGGAAGCAGTGATGCTGGCGCTGGCCGAGCGCCTTAACTGACGTGCTCACGTGATCCGCTCGCGCACCACGATGCACTTGGCCAGGGGCTGGACCAGCGCCTCGGTCGCCTCCTCGCAGCCCACCACGGTCGGGCTCACCAGCAGCGGATCGCAATGGCCGCCGCCGACCAGCTCGAACACCTTTGGGATGTGCGGGCGCACGTTGCAGGCGCCCACCGATAGGGTCACGTCGCGCAGGTACATGCCGAACAGCGGAATCTTCGGGTCCTCGAAAATGATGCCGATGCACGAGCAGTGCCCGCCCGGGGCCAGGGCCAGCAATCCGCGGTGCAGCGCCTGCGGGTCGCGCGTGGCGGAGACCACCACGTCGTAGCGTTCGTCGAGCGCGTCGGCCAGCTCGACATTGGCGCCGCTGCGCAGGGCCAGCTCGCGCCGGTAGTCGCTGTCGTCCAGGTAGTCGACGCTGGCCGCGCCGGCCGCGACCGCCATCTGCACGGCCAGCACGCCCAGGCTCTCGGTGCCGCCGACCACCAGCACGCGGGCCTCCTCGCGCGCGGCGATGGGGCGGCTGGCGGCCACCCAGGCGTCGGTCAGGTTGTCGCTGGCGCTGGCCACCGCCAGCGGATTGAGTCCGGGCGGCAGCGGCACCAGCATGGCGTCGGCGAACGGCACCAGGACCACCTCCGAGAACAGGCCGCCCCAGTGGCCACCGGCCGGCACGCCATAGGCGGCGTGGCGCGGCACCGCGGTGCAGGCGGTGGCCCTGCCCGCGAGACACTGGCGGCAGTTGCCGCAGGCGATCTTCCAGGGCACCGACACCAGGTCGCCGCGCCGCACGCCGGTGACCTCTTCGCCGACCTCGAGCACCTCGGCCACGCATTCGTGGCCGAGGGCGAATGGCGGCTTGAAGGGTGTGGCTCCGGCGATCAGCCGGCGATCGAGATCGCAGGACGCGGAGGCGATCGGCCGTACCAGCGCGCTGCTGGGGCCGGCGAGTGCCGGCGCGGGTTTCTCCACCCAGGCCAGTTGCCCGGGGCCACGCACGATGAGTTCCTGCATGGCGCTATCCCCTGACCGCGAAGGTGGTGGTGGCCCTGGCGTAGAGCTTGCCGGCGGCGTCCACCACCTGGGCATCGCAGATCGCCAGGCTGCGGGTGCGCTCCACCAGCCAGCCCTCGACCCGGTAGGTCTCGCCGGCGGTCAGCGGCCGCAGGTACTTCACGTTGAGGTCCACGGTGGAGTGGGCGGTGGTCGCCTCCAGCGTCGAGAACAGGGCCAGTGCCGCCGCGCCGTCCAGGCAGGTGGCGGCGAAGCCGCCGTGCACGGCGCCCGCGGGGTTGAGATGGCGGCCGTCCGGGCGGGCCTCCAGGGCGATGCGCCCGGGCTCCACCGCCACGGCGGTCAGGCCCATGGTCTGGCCGATGGAGGGCGCGGGCAGGTCGCCCCGGATCAGCGCGCGCAGGGCCTGTAGCCCCGAAGTCTCGGTGTCAGTCATGCAGGCTCTCCTGCTGCGGGTCGAGGTCGGCCAGGGCCGGGTGGATCGCCACCAGCTGCGCCGCGGTGTCGGGGTATTCGCGGAAGGCCGTGATCAGGCCGTCGCGCAGGGTGAACAGGTGGGCCCAGTGGTTGACGTACAGCCGGCCGGTGGACTTCACCCGGCAGCGGCCCACGCCCAGCGCCATGACCTGGCCCTGCTCGACATCCACCACCAGCGACCGCGCCTCGAAGGCGAGGAAGTCGAGGTGTTCGTCCAGCTGGCCGAGGAATTCGAGCACGCCCGCATGACCATGGTGCCTGCCGGCCCAGGGCATGAGGTTGGGCAGACCCGGCGCCTGCCAGAGGCAGCCGGCGGCGCAGAGCGGCAGGAGGTCCTGCGAACGACGGGCGGCGAAGGCCGCATAGGCGGCCTCGACGATCCCGATCAGGGCTTGGCGATCTGACATGTGACCTCGCAAGGTAGCGGTGGACGGAATGCGACTCCGGCTAGCCTATGCGGGGTTGGAATATCAAATCAACATTGTTGATCTGACAATGTAAAGGGCGTTTCCGTCATTCCAGGGATATATAGGGGCAGGCCCCGTGGGCTCGGCGGCTGGATTGTCGAAGGGGCTGCATTCGATGCCTCGCACGGGATGCGGTGGTCGGTGGTGATCCTCTTCAACCATGACTACGGCTCGACTCGGCCAGAATCTGATGGAGTCCCTGGCGGTAGGTCGTCACTTCGAACCGAGGGAAACGCTGCTTGAACTTCGCGGAGTCGAACAGGTTGTCGTGCTCGTACCGCGGCAGCAGTTCCCGCAGCTCGCGCACCTGTTTGGATACCAGGCCTGCAGCCGTCAAGGTCCACTTGCCAAGGACCTTGTAGGACGGCTCCCGGCCGAAGAGCTCGGAGGCCAGGGCCACGAACTGCCTGTAGGTCAGGCGGTCATCGTCGCAGGGGAGGTGCCAGGTTTGCCCGAACGTGTCCGGTGCATTCCCCAGGTCCGCCAGCGCGCGGCTCGCGTCGGGCGTCCAGATCAGCGTGCGCCGGGTATCGTCCCGAACCGGCACGCGCGGGGTTTCGCCAGCCTTGATCTTGTCGATGATCAACGTGTTGGTGATGCTCTGCGTCTTGTCGGGACCATAGAACTCGGGTGCCCGGCCGATGACCACGGGGATATCGCCCCGCGCCATCTCCTGCAGCACCCTGGACGCCATCGCTGCGCGCACCTTGCCCTTGCGGCCGACCGGTTCGAACGGTGCATCTTCTGTGAGAACGCGGTCATCCTGCGGGTACATGTAGGTGTTGTCGAAATAGACGAACTTGGCATTGGCCGCGCGAGTCGCGTTGAGAGCGTTCTCCAGCATCACCGGGAATTGGGTTTCCCACAGTTCCGTGTCCGGCGGCAGGCCGGCGGTGAAATAGACGATGCTGCTGCCCTTGACCGCGTTGGCTGCCTGATCGGCGTCCAGCAGGTCCGCCGGCACGAGGGTGTCGGAGTCGTTCACCTTGCGGGGTGTGCGGCTGACGAGCCGCAGATCCTTCGTGTAAGTGCGGCACAGCTCTCGCGCCAGTTCCACGGCGATCTGGCCGGTGGCTCCCAAGATGGTTTGCATGCTGACTCCTTGAATTCGTACTTCGCCTGTGTGCTGATCTTCAGAGTCTAGAAACTCATCAACAGACTATTTCAGTCACCACCCCAAACGACATTCGCATCGGGCGGACATCCCAGGGTGGATTCGAGCGATAGCGGCATAACCCTAACTATGAAGGACACTTTAAGGTCAAGAGCGTTTCTGGAATCGCCGTCGGCTGCTTCGGGTCATGAAAGCCGGACCGGTATGTCTCGAAGGGGCGATCAAGCCTCTGCCGCAGCGGACCAAACTGAGACCCATTCGTCGTTTACGGCAAGCCGAATTGTTGCGGCTGGTCCGTTCGGGTGAAATCCGCGAACTTGGATATGGCTCTAGCGGGATGCGACGGCCAGTTGTAGCTTGCAGGGAGGCGGGCAGATGAATCGAGTCCTCAATGTCACCACGGTATTCGGTGACGATGCGCTGCGCTTTTCGACCCTGAACGGCCACGAGGAAATCTCCCGGCTGTTCGACATGACGCTGGTCATGAAGAGCGAGCAGAAGGGCCTGGACCCCCAGGCCATCCTGGGCACCCCGGTGACGGTGGAGATCGAGCTGGCCGGCGGTGCGCGGCGCCACATCAACGGCCAGTGCGAGCAATTCGCCCTGGTCGGCAAGGAAGGCCGCCACTACCTCTACCAGGCCCGGCTCAAGCCCTGGCTGTGGTACGGCACGCGCCGCAGCGACTACCGCATCTTCCAGAACATGACCGCGCCGGACATGGTCAAGCAGGTGCTGGGCAACTACCCGTTCCCGACCCGCTTCATGCTCACCCGCAGCTATCGCGTGTGGGAATACTGCGTGCAGTACCGCGAGAGCGACACCCAGTTCGTGATGCGCATGCTGGAGAACGAAGGCATCTGGTTCTGGTTCGAGCACAGCGCCGGCGAGCACGTGATGGTCATCACCGACGACATCGGGCTGTGCAACCCGTATCCCGGCTACGCCAGCATTCCCTACTTCGACCCGGACGTGACCTACCCGGACGAGGACCACATCGACACCTGGTCCTCCGGTGGTTCGGTCAAGCCGGGGCAGTACATGTCCCACGACTACAACTTCACCATGCCGCGCTCGGACCTGGCGGTGCGCCGCGACCAGTCGCCCGGGCATGCCCACGGCAGCTACGAGATCTTCGACTACCCGGGTGGCTACACCAACCTGGGTGAGGGTGAGGCCTACGCCCGGGTGCGGGTCGAGGAACTGCAGAGCGCACACCTGCGCGGCCAGGCGACGGGGAGGGCGCGGGGACTGGCGCCGGGCTACCTGTTCACCCTGGAGCGCCACCCCAGCGCGAGCCAGAACCGGGAATACCTGGTGGTGGCGGCGCACTACCAGTTCAGCGACAACGACTACGAGGCGGCCAGCGGTTCGAGCAGCCACGTGCTGCGCATCCGGGTCGAGACGCACCCGTCGGACCAGCCGTTCCGCGCCCAGCGGCTGACACCCCGGCCGCAGACCATGGGTCCGGACACGGCGACAGTGACGGGGCCGAAGGGCCAGGAGATCTACACCGACGAATACGGCCGGGTGAAAGTGTCGTTCCCGTGGAACCGCTACTGCAGCAAGGACGAGAACAGCTCTTGCTGGATACGCGTGTCGCACCCGTGGGCGGGCTCGAGCTTCGGTGGCATCCACCTGCCGCGGATCGGCCAGGAAGTGCTGGTCGACTACCTGAACGGCGACCCGGACCGACCGGTGATCACCAGCCGGCTGTACAACGCCTTCCAGATGCCGCCGTGGCAACTGCCGGCCAACGCCACCCAGTCGGGCATCCTGACCCGTTCGAGCCTGGGCGGGGGCTACGAGAACGCCAACGCACTGCGCTTCGAGGACCGCAAGGGCGAGGAACAGCTGTGGATCCATGCCGAGAAGAACCAGGACATCGAAGTCGAGAACGACGAGACGCACTGGGTAGGCAACGACCGCAGCAAGACCATCGACCGCGACGAGACCAGCCACATCAAGCGCGACCGTACGGAGACGGTGGACCGTGACGAGACGATCACGGTGCACGGCAACCGCAAGGAAGAAGTGGACGGCAACGAGACCATCGACATCCACCAGAACCGGACGGAGACGGTGGATGGCAACGAGAAGGTGACGATCCACAAGAACCGCACGAAGAAGGTGGACAAGAACGAGAGCGATCGTATCGGCAAGAACTGGTCGACGAGAGTCGGCAAGAACAAGACCGAGACCATCGGCATGGCCTACCTGCAGAACGTCGGGCTGGGGCGCATGGAGAACGTCGGGCTGGGGTACAGCCTGAACGTGGGCATGATGATGAACACCCTGGTCGGGATGAGCGAGAGCAGCCGGATCGGCAAGGACAAGAGCACCAGCGTCGGCAAGCAGTACAGCGTGAAAGTGGGGGGCGGCTCGTCCGGCATTGCCGGCATGGCGGCAATGCCCATGAACATCGTCGCCCCCTCATCGCCGGCAGCCGCTCAGGGCGGTTCCAGCCTCACCATGAATGGCGACAGCATCACCTTGCAGGTGGGGCCTTCCAAGGTGGTGATCACCGCCAAGGGCATCTTCGTCGATGGCCCGGAGCTTCACTTCAAGGCGGCCAAGACCTTCAATGCCGATGCGCCGGACGACATCCACCTCAACAGCGGAACGGCCAGCAGTGCGCCGGACATGGTCGAGGCGGAGAGCAGCCCGCTCGACAGCATCATGAAGCCCGGGAGCTGCTTCTGATGGTCGACAACCAGAGCGGCTTTCCGCACTTGTTGTTCGAGAAGAGAGGTTACCGCGGCAAGCCATTCGATGTGCTGGTGATCCGTGGCACCTTCGATTTCTCCAGCAACGGCAATCCCATGCCCAGGGCGGCCAGGCAGAAGCCGATCCAGTACGGTGACAGCTTGATCGGCCCGGCTGCGCACGACCCCATCCGGGCCTTGCTCAAGACCGACGGCGACCTGCTGCTGGGCAAACCGGCAACCGACATCCACATGACCGGCCAGGCCTGTTGCGAGGAGGGGAAGACCCTGCGGGACTGGGTCATGGGCTTGCGGATCGGGCGGACCGAGAAATTCCTGCACCTGCTCGGGCCCCGGCGCTTCGAAAAAACACCGCTTGGCTGGCGGTCGAGCACCTCCGAACGCACCGACCGTGTTGCCCTCGACTACCGCCAGGCTTTCGGCGGCGTCTTCTCGGTCAAGGATGCGAATGACCGCTGGCAGCATCTCTACAAGCCGGACAATCCGGTCGGCTGTGGCTGGCTGCCCGATGATACGGACCTGGAGCGCTTGGAAAAGACCGAGCGCCGAGCGATGGAGAAGCAGATCGGCCACATACGATCCCTGCCCGCGCCTCAGATCGGAGATGCTCAGAAGCCCATTGCCAGTCCGTACAGCCGCCATCCGGTAGAGGGCACCGGCCCTATCGCACGCTGGTGGGAGCCCCGCCTGGCCTTGGCGGGCACCCTCGACGCCGACTGGCGGGCGCAGCAGCATCCCGCGATACCCGACGACTTCGACATGCGCTTCTACCAGAGCGCCCATCCCGACCTGATCTATCCCGGCTACCTCGAAGGCGACGAAGAACTCGCGCTTCTGGGCTGCCTGGCCGAAGGGCGGACCCACATGCGCCTGCCGGCGCTCGGTATCCTGCTGGCCGTGGCCAAGCGCGATGGCCCCATCACGCTGACCTGGCCGAGGCTGGACACCCTGGCGCTCGACCTCGATAAGCGCCGGGCCAGCCTGACTTGGCGCTTGCCATTCGGGCGGGACAACCCGGTCCGGCGCATCGGTATCGCGGCCATCGGCATGGATGCCTGGCGGCGCACGATAGGGCAGGAGGCCCCACATGTCTGACTCATCCTCAACCGGCGGCTCGGGGGTCGTCGAGCTAGGACCTCTTTACATCACCGACTACGAGCTTCCTGAGGGAGAACCCACACCTTTGGCTCCGGTCGGTCCGGAAAAACACGTCGCCGAGGAAACCACGGAGTGGCTGGCCGTGTGCAGCTACCCCGACAGCTGCATGGTCGGCGACAAGGTGGTGCCGTTCGACAGCTGCGCCTTGCTCGACCAGCAAGTTCTGGCCTCACCGGATGTGAAGGCACGTGGCAACTGCGTATACCGCCAGGGCGATATGTTCAAGGGCGTGCTGGGCGATGCCGGCGCCCATGTGGTCAGCGAGACCTCCCTGGGGGACGGCCACGTGCTGATCCTCGAAGGACACAACAAGGTCAAGGTCAACAACATCCCGGTGGCCTGCCATGACGGCCCGTGCATGATCAACACCAATGCCATGGGCATGGGGGGCACGCCGGGTCGGTTACTCACCGAGATCAGCATTCCCGGTACATCGTCCGTACCGACGGGGCCGAGCAGCAGTGCGCGGCTGGAGCAGCTGAAAGGGCTGCAGGAGAAGCTGGGGCGCGGCCAGTTCGATCTCGACAAGCTGGACGAATACGTCCAGTTCGGTGAGCTGAACGACATCATCGATGGCATCCAGGGCACCGAGGGAACCTGGACGGACTACCTGGCCCAGGGCACGCGGGGCGTGCTCAAGTTCGGTACGGGCATTGGCGAAGGTGCCTACGAGCTGGTCAAGCTGGGCGGGAAACTGATACAGCGCAGTCCTCTGCAGAACTTCGTCGATGGCGCGGTCCTGGCGGAGAACATGCGCCTGGGCAATGTCACGGCAGGCAGTATCGGCAGCCAGGCGCTGGAAACGGGCAAGGCGATCATCGTGCCGCCGGAGGCCCAGGAGGCCTGGCAGAAAGGCGCCACGACCGAAGCCGCGGTGCATACCGTGCTCAATGTCGGCACATTGGTGGGCGGTCTGGCGAAGAGTGCTGGTGGTCTGCTGCGCAGAACGCCGAAGGTGGAGCCCATTCCCCCGAAGGTGCCGGAGCCGCCACCACCGGCTGCCATGCCAGAGCCTACTCCGCCGCCGCGCGTACCCGAACAGCCATCGTCGTCCCTGGGGGTGAAGGTCAAGCAGGAGGCGCCAGCCAACAAGGCCAACGGCAAGTCCGATGGACCATGCCCTACCTGTATCCCTCTCCAGGTGGGACCGCCCGTTTACGTGCTGACAGGCGCCAAGGTGCTCAACGGCGCGAGCGATCTCGACTTCGTGCTTGAAGCACCTCTGCCTCTGGTCTGGCAGCGCTCCTACCTGTCCAGCAATGCTCATGTCGGTTGGTTGGGACAGGGATGGAGCCTGCCTATCGACTTTCGTCTGGAGGTTCAGGAAGAGCGTATCGACTTCGTCGACATGTACGGGCGCCGCACCCACTTTCCGACGCTGGCGGTGGGCGAGCACTTCTTCTCCAAATACGAACATTCCACCCTGCAACGCAACCAGCGCAACCAGTACGAAGTGGTTGAGCCGGATGGTTTGCGCCTGATCTTCGGCCTGGGTCCGCTCGATCGAGCCCGTCATGAGGTCGAGGAGGACGTACACGGAAACCTGCCGCCGCAGGCCCAGACCCTTTACCTGCTGGGGATGATCGACCCCAACCATAACCATCTGCGACTGCATTACAGCGACGATGGGCTGCCACGCCACATCGATACCAGCAGTGGCCGGCGGGTGGGCTTCATCTTCGACCGTACCCACACCGAGCCACGCCTGACCCATGTGGTGGAGCTGCTTGGCGAACCCGACGGAAGAGGCCATTACTCGCGCGAGCAGCAGCAGTGGCTGGTCGAGTATCGCTACAGCGCCGAAGGCGATCTGATCGAGGTCCGCGATGGTGACGGCCAGCTTGGTCGTACCTTCGCCTGGCGCAACCACATGATGATCGAGCACACCGAGCCGGGCGGCCTGGTCGCGCGATACCAGTGGGACCAGTTCGACCCCAAGGGCCGAGTATTGCGCAGTTCCACGGCACAGGGGCAGTCCTGGACCTTCGACTACGATGAGGTCGCCGGCTGTACCCGTGTCACCGACGCCAGCGGAAGAGAAGAGCGCTTCTTGTACGACAAGGACAAGAAGCTGATCGGCCTGGTCGACGCAGCGGGTGGCAAAACACATTACGAGCGTGATGCCTATGGCAACCTGATCGCACTTATCGACCCGGCCGGCAGGGTCACTCGTCGCCAGTATGACGATCGCGGCAATCTGCTCGGCATCACCCAGCCCGACGGCGCACGCTACCAACTGCGTTGGCACGAGCGCTGGCGCAAACCGGTGGCCGTCAGCGACCCCTTGGGGCGCACCACCCATTATCGTTACGACGAGCGCGGCAACCTGATCGCCGTGACCGAGCCCAACGGCGCGGTTACCGAATACGAGTTGGACGGGCGTGGCCTGCCCACGACCATCCTCGATGCGCGTGGCGGCCGCAAGCACCTGGAGCACGATGCGCAGGGCCTTCTGCTGGCCTACACCGACTGCTCCGGCAACCGCACCCAATACAGCTACGACGCCCAAGGCCGTCTGGCCAGTGTGACCGACGCCCTAGGCCACAACACCCAGTACGGCTATGCGCGCATCAACCGCCGCGACCGGCTGAACAGCATCCGCCATGCCGACGGGGCCATCGAACGCTTCGCCTACGACCCGCTGGGCCGCCTCATCGCCCACCATGACCCGCTGGGGCGGGTGACGCGCTATCAGCTGGATACCGAAGGCCGGCCGCTGCAGCGCATCGATGCCCTCGGCCACAGCCTCCGCTATGAATACGATGTGCATGGCCGGCTGGTCCGTCTGCACAACGAGAACAATGCGATCTACCGCTTCGCCTGGGATGCTCTGGACCGACTGGTGGCCGAGCAGGGTTTCGACGGGCGACGCATCGACTATCGCTACGATGCCACCGGGCAACTGCTGGAAAGTGTCGATGGCGTGCCGGCGAGCAGTGCTCATCTCGGCAGAAGCACGGGGGCGCTGCTACGCACCCGCTACCAGCGCGACGCCATGGGCCGCCTGCTGGACAAGTTCAGCTACAAGCCGGGGACCGATGGCAAACCTCAGCTGGCTCACAGCCGCTACCACTACGATGCAGCCGGGCAACTGGTCCGTGCCCGCAATCGCCAGGCCCGGGTGGAGCTGTTCTACAACCAGGCCGGCCAACTGGCCCGTGAGGTGCTCTACAGCCGGGGCGGGCAACGCAGCGAGCTGAGCCATGCCTATGACCTGCTGAGCAACCGGGAAACCACCACACTTCCCGATGGCCGCCAGCTCAACACCCTGACCTACGGCAGCGGTCACGTACACCAGATCAACCTCGACTTCGAGGTGATCTGCGACTTCGAGCGCGACGCCCTGCACCGCGAAACGGGCCGTACCCAGGGCGCCTTGTATACGCACTTCGAACTCGACCCGTTGGGCCGCCTGCTACGCAGCCAGGCCAGTCTGCAGCGGCAGGCCGCCAATCCACAGGTTGGCCCAGGGCTCGATACAAGCGAGCCGAGCCAGGGCCAGCACATCGCCCGCCGCTACCAGTACGACCTGGCCGGGCAGCTGCTGGGCATCGACGACCGCCGCAACGGCTCGACCCGCTACGGCTACGACGCTCTGGGGCGCCTGCTCAGCGCCCAGGCGCCCCAGGCCAGCGAAGTGTTTGCCTTCGACCCGGCCCACAACCTGATGCAGCCCGAGGAAGCCCAGCGGCAAGAGACACGACTCAAGCAGACCACTTGGAGCGAGGAGGAGTGGTCGGCCTATGTCAAAGCCAACCTGGACAATCCCGACTTCAATCCGCTGCTTACACCGGCAGAGGCCCAGGCCGATCCCAGCACCTGGGGCGAAAACAAACCCAACCGCTTGCGGGTGTGGGAAGAACATCGCTACGCCTACGACGCCTGGGGTAACTGCATCGAGAAGAAGTCCGGTCCGCATACCGAGCGACAGTTCCAGTGGGATGCCGAGCACCAGTTGAGCCGGGTCAGCGTTACCCGCCGACAGGGGCGCTTCATCCATACCGAGCACTGGGGCTACGACTACGACCCGTTCGGACGACGCATCGCCAAATACCGACTCGATCCACACAACGAAAAGCGCAGTCGTCCCTGGTTGGACGAGGAAACCACCCACTACGGCTGGGACGGCAACCGCCTTCTGCTGGAGCGGCAGGGCGACAGGCAGCAGCTCTACATCTATCAGCCGCGTAGTTTTGTTCCACTGGCGACGGTGTGCACCGCCGGCCCGGTGGATGAATCACAACGCCTGCTGCCGGAATACCGGACACTCAAGGAGCAACATCCGGAAGAATGGCAAGCGGCCATGGCGAGGTTGCCTCGAAAGATTGCCGCAACGATCCGGCAGTTGGAACAGCCGAAAAGCCCCAACAAGAATTCGGTAGAAGTCCTCTACTACCACACTGACCATCTCGGTACGCCGAGGGAGTTGACGGACCGCGACGGCTGTATCGTCTGGGCTGCCACTTACAAGGCATGGGGCAACACGGCGAAGATCGAGAGGCCCAGAGGGCTGATCACCGGTACCCAAGGCAACGTCCAGATCCAACGCTGGGAGGAACAGGAAAACCCTGTAGAGCAGAACCTGAGATTCCAGGGGCAGTATTTCGATCAGGAGACGGGACTGCACTACAATCGGTTTAGGTATTACGATCCGGACTGTGGGCGATTCGTGAGTCAGGATCCGATTGGGCTGCTAGGTGGTTTAAATAACTATCAGTACGCGCCCAATCCGGTAGGATGGATTGATCCGCTAGGGCTATGTAGATGTCCAGGAGATGGGGCAAAAGCAACTGGTGCCGTTGGTAATGCCGAGAGAGGAGTTCTGGGAGAGGCCAATTTTGCTCAGAACAGAATTAAGTCTGACCGTTCCTTTAGCTTGGACGGGCAAAAGATATATTCAGAGTTGGCTGGTAGGCCGATTAAGACGGTTGATGATCTGGCTGACGCTTTAAAGGCCGGTTCCATTAAGCCGAGCCAGCTTCCCGTTGACTATGTCGATATGAATGGAACTCGCCTAATTTTGAATACGCGAACCTCAACAGCACTGGAACAGGCCGGGATTCCGCGTAGCCAGTGGTTTGGGCGAAATCAGACGGGTGTTGAGGCTTATCCGGGCAAGACATTCAATGACTTAGCAGCTGATCAGTTGAAGAATAATAAGCTTCCACTGACAGGGGCAGAGCAGCTTAAGTCGGTGCGTCCATGAAGATTGGTCAGCCAAAGTTAATCTTGAATCCGTATGAGTGGTTGCCAGGGTATGGTGAGTCAAAAGTATCATTCCGCTCTGTAGGGGCGGATGTGATACTTGATGTCGAATACGAGAGAGATGCTTCGGATATTGATGGAGTTGACGTTGTACTTGGCTTAAGGAGAGAGATTGTTTTTAAGTTTGTGCGTGATTTTGTGCGAACTCCTTTTCCAGGAAGTACCTTTTTTGAGTTCGAAGGTGACTCAAGTAAATTTGGGCTGGGTGAGTTGACAGAATTTGTAGACTCAGAATTTGTTAGGAGTAGCTTGGAGTCCTCGCATTCTGTGTCAAGTGGCGAGCTATCAGGAATAAGGCATTTTAGTATTCAGTTTCTATCTGAAAATGTTGCGTTTCATGTGTTGGCCGAAGACGTAATTTTATCGGGAGAGCAGTTAATTAGCTGATCTTTCTTTACGAAAGCGGCTGGCACATTGTTTGTTAACCAGACTCCATTCTCTGCATGAAAGAATTTGAAGCCCTGTTGGTGCATCAGTAGGGCTTCGATTATTAGCACCACAGGCTTTCCATAGCGCTGCCCTACAGCAATAGCCGTTGGTATATCTTGCGACAGATGCACATGGTGGCGAGAGCCTGCGATCAATCCTTGTTGCCTGATCGATTCCAGGAAGCGTGTGGCGGTGCCATGGTAGAGAAACTCTG
This sequence comes from Pseudomonas sp. GD04015, assembly GCF_029837675.1. Lineage (NCBI taxonomy): Bacteria > Pseudomonadati > Pseudomonadota > Gammaproteobacteria > Pseudomonadales > Pseudomonadaceae > Pseudomonas > Pseudomonas sp. GD04015. The sequence goes on from NZ_JAOEEE010000009.1 coordinate 77,668, forward strand.
GCGGTTCTTTCTCTACATGCTGAATGCTCACGTTGGTAGTCGAGTGGCCCTGCACGGCGCGAATGCGCAGACCATCATCCGAGATACTGAAGCGCTTTTTATCGCTGCTACTGACGACTGCTTGAATGAGTGCAATATCTAAAGTTCGTCCGTCCTTAGCCGCACCGGCTATCAAGGATTCGATATCTGCCCAGCCCTCGCTGTCTAGCTGCAATCCGATAGCGTGTGGCTCATGCCTAAGAATATAGCTAAGAAATTTGCTGGTTTCGTTGAGTCGTTTAGTAGTCATGACTGTCCTGTGTATTCGCAAGATAGACTTCACTTGAATATAAAAGTAGCCCCGGCATTGCTGGGGCTACTTGTTTCACTCCGCCGTAATCATCAAACAACCCTGCATGACGCGAATCCGTATCTTCTCGTTGACCTGGAATCGGGCCTGTTGCAGCCAGAGGCCGCGCAGCTTGATGCCGGGGACCATCCGGTGCTCTATCGCACGGTGGTCATCCACGGTATTTGAAGAGAGGGGCGGGCTACTGCTGGTTGCCGGTGTTGCTAGGCCCTGTACGAAAAGTCGGTGGGGGTAGAGTCGCTGCCATGACTGGCTCGAAGCTCGCATGGCAAGGCGCTACAAACTCACCGGTTCGGCGTGGGAGCTGATTGCCGATCTGGTTTCCCCCGGACAGAAGATGGAGCGACCTCGCAGTGATGACCGGCTTGATGCAGTCCCGCAGGAATGCCTTGAGTGAGCATACGTTCTCGCCCATGGACGCAGGCAGGTGCGATGAGAGACGCGTAACCTACTGCTTCCAGAAAGATCTACTAATGCTCTCAAAAGCTAAAGCAGTATTCCGCCCAGTCAGCCATCAATGCTCTTCGCTTTTCTAGAAAGTCTGAGCGCGAATAGGCCGCTTCTGTCTGGCTGCGCTCATCGTGGGCGAGGGCAAGTTCACATACTTCTCTAGGATAGTGGGTGCACTCATTTGCCCAGTCTCTGAATGTGGAGCGAAAGCCATGTGCGGTTATATCCGAATAGCCACGCGTATGGAGCACGTTGCGTATGGCGTTAGCATGCATAACGCCGCTTCTACCCTGCCCGGGAAAGAGATACAACGAGCCGGTTCGAGCCAAGCCTTTCAGCATTTCGGTTGTGTGAGCTGATAGGGGAACAGCGAACGGCTTCCGCATCTTCATGCGGGATGCTGCGAGGGACCACACACCCGTTTCAAGGTCAAACTCGGACCATTGAGCGAGTCGCACCATATGCGTTCTGGCTCCCGTAAGGATCAGGAGGCGGGCCGCCAGTGCGTCTCGACTGGAGTCCTGAGCGAGTTCGTCCATCAGCTTCGGCAGTTTGCGCCAGTGTATCGCAGGGAAATGCTGGCTTTGCCGGGCCTTTTTCTTTTCTGCCTTGCTGAGAAGATTATCCAAGTGACCACGCCACCGAGCGGGATTGTCTCCCTGCCGTAGGCGAAGCGTTTTGGCCGCATCCAGTATCTGTTCGATCTGGCCGCGTATCTCATCAGCGGTTCGGGTTTTTGTCCCCCATATTGGACGTAGTACAGCGAGTACATCCTCGGTTTGGATCGCGTCTGCAGATAGCTTGCCAATGAGGGGAAAAGCATACCGATCAAGCTTGCTCAGCCAACCTTTGCGCCATTTCTCAGACCAGCCTGTCCCGTGCGTTTTTTGGTACTGGCGCGCAAGGTCCTCGAATGTAGTGAGACGTGCTGCGGCCTGACGCTCCGCTTCGCGTTTTGCTTCTCTTTCAGCATCGCGTGTGGCTAGAGGGTCGGCACCTGTAGCGAGAGTCTTGCGCTGATCAGCGGCTAGTTGCCGAGCCTGCCCAAGCGTTACGGCTGGAAAAGGGCCAAGGCCCATTTCACGACTTCGACCATCCAGCTTGTAGCGAAAGATCCAGCTCAGACCTCCACTTTTTGAGATCTGAAAATAAAGCCCATCGCCGTCATTGGTCTTTCCTGGAGAGCCGGCTTTAGCCAGCGACTCCACTGTCTTGCTCGTCAGCTTGCCCATGGTTCCTCCATCCGAACCACACCCATGGACCCACACTCTGACCCACACCTTGGTGCGGGATTCTGCTGGTTGGTCGTGGATGCTTGTGGATGGATGATAGGCTGGAGGCGCCTATTTATCTAGGTCTCGTAGATGTTTTGGGATTTCTTGAGAAATAAAAAAGGCCGACTTGTGGCCGGCCTTTCAGGGGGTGGTATTGGCTTACTTCTGGTAAGCCGCAACCGCCTTCAGAATGGCTTCGCGAGCGGCGTCGGCATTGCCCCAGCCCTCGACCTTGACCCACTTGCCCTTCTCCAGATCCTTGTAGTTCTCGAAGAAGTGCTTGATCTGCTCCAGCAGCAGAGCCGGCAGGTCGGTGTATTCCTGTACGTCCTTGTAGAGCACGCTCAGCTTGTCGTGCGGGACGGCGACCAGCTTGGCGTCGCCGCCAGCTTCGTCGGTCATGTTCAGCACGCCGACCGGGCGGCAGCGGATGACGGAGCCCGGAGCCACCGGGTAGGGGGTCACGACCAGCACGTCCAGGGGGTCGCCGTCGTCGGCCAGGGTATTCGGGATGAAGCCGTAGTTGGCCGGATAGAACATCGGGGTGGCCATGAAGCGGTCGACGAACAGGCAGTCGGTGTCGTGATCGATTTCGTACTTGATCGGCGCGTGGTTGGCCGGGATCTCGATGGCGACGTAGATGTCGTTGGGCACGTCCTTGCCGGCCGGGACTTTGCTGTAGCTCATGGGCGACTCCCTGGGGGTGGTCCAAAAAAAGTGGGCGGATTATAGGCACATTCCGGTGGCGATACTACGCCCCCGTGTTCATCCATTGGTCGTGTCGCGGTAGTCCGGGTGGGTTTCCCGGAGCGCCCGCAGGCGGGCCAGCGGGTCCTGCCGGTAGAAGGCCGCGAGCTGGGCGTACACGGCGGGGAAGGCTTCCGTCAGCAGGTCGGGGGCGGTGAAGAAGTATTCGCTGGTCACGGCGAAGAATTCGGCCGGGTTTTCCGCGGCATAGGGGTCGATGGCGGTTTCGGCGTCGGGGTTGGCGTCGAGCGCCGCGTTCATGCCGTCGTAGGCGCTTTGCATGGCCTCGGCCCAGGCCTGGATGCGCATGTCGCGGTGCAGTGGCGGCAGGCCGTTGGCACCACCGTTGAGCATGTCCAGCTTGTGGGAAAGCTCGTGGATCACCAGGTTGTAGGCGTCCCAGCCGCCGCCGGCCTGCACGCCGGGCCAGGCGAGAATCACCGGGCCCTGCTGCCAGGCCTCGCCGCTGCGCTCGTCGTCCCATTCGTGCTCGACGCCGCTGGCGTCGCGATGGCGCTGCGGGCTGACGAAGTCGTCGGGGTACAGGACGATCTCGTGGAAGCCCTGATACCAGTCCAGTTCCGCCAGGTGCAGCAGGGGCAGTTCGGCCTGGGCGGCGAGGGTGAGGCGGTCGACTTCGTCCAGTTCGACGCCGGGCATGGCGGTCACGCGCTTGTGGTGGAGGAACAGCACGGCCCGCTGGAACAGGCGTTGTTCCTCGTCATCGCCCAGCCCGTCGAGGATGGGCAGGCGCTCCCGTACCTCCCGCCAGTGCAGGGTGGTGAACGGCGAACGGGAGAGAATGCGCTGGCGGCGCCAGGCGCGGAACGACCACATGGAATGTCTCGGTGGGGCAGGGCGGGCGAGGCCCGCCGTCGATCAGTCGCCCAGTTCCAGGATGTAGTTCTTGAACTTGGTGTCTTCGCGGAAGCCGATGGACTCGTAGACCTTCTGCGCCACTTCGTTGTCCACGCTGGTGGCCACGCGCATGCGCACGGCGTTGGTTTCCTTGGCCATCTGCTTGGCGGTCTGCAGCAGACGGTCGGCGACCAGCATGCGGCGGGCGTCCTCGGCGACGAAGATGTCGTTGAGTATCCACACGCGCTTGAGCGACAGCGACGAATAGCTGGGGAAAAGCTGGCAGTAGCCGAGCAGCTTGTCCTCGTCGTCGGCCAGCGCCAGGTAGATCACTGATTCCTTGCGCTTGAGGCGGGTCTCGAGGAATTTGCGTGAGGAGTCGGGAAATGGCAGCTCGCCATAGAACTCACGGTACTTGATGAACAGCGGGGTCAGCAGGTCCAGGTGTTCCAGGGTGGCTTGGACAATGCGCATGGCGGGCCTCGGCGTCTTGGGAGTGGGATGGCGATGCGGGTGTTGTGCCAGTGGGTCGGGTCGATGCTGCCGAAAGCGGATGGAAAGCGCAATCCAAGCAAGCGTTTGATTGCGTCCGAGACCATGGCGAACGCTTCTCGCGGCCTGCCCGGCGGCACGCCCTGTGCTACCCTGCGCCCAGTTCTGCCGGGGCTTCCCGGTTCTTTTCGAGGTCATCGATGCACATCCACATTCTCGGTATCTGCGGCACCTTCATGGGCTCCCTGGCGGTGCTGGCCAAGGAGCTGGGGCACCGGGTCACCGGTTCCGACGCCAGCGTCTACCCGCCCATGAGCACCCAGCTCGAAGCCCAGGGCATCGAGCTGATGCAGGGCTACCTGCCCGAGCACCTGCAGCCGGCCCCCGATCTGGTGGTGATCGGCAACGCCCTGTCGCGCGGCAATCCGGCGGTCGAATACGTGCTCAACCAGGGCCTGCCCTATGTCTCCGGCCCGCAGTGGCTGGCCGATCATGTGCTGCAGGGCCGCTGGGTGCTGGGCGTGGCCGGCACCCACGGCAAGACCACCACCACCAGTATGCTGGCCTGGGTGCTGGAGCATGCCGGCATGAGCCCGGGCTTTTTGATCGGCGGCGTGCCGCAGAACTTCGGCATCTCGGCACGGCTGGGCGGCACGCCGTTCTTCGTGGTCGAGGCCGACGAGTACGACAGCGCCTTCTTCGATAAGCGCAGCAAGTTCGTCCACTACCGCCCGCGCACGGCGATCCTGAACAACCTGGAATTCGACCACGCCGACATCTTCCCGGACCTGGCCGCCATCGAGCGGCAGTTCCATCACTTGGTGCGCACCGTGCCGGGCGAGGGGCTGATCATTCATCAGCAGACCGAAGAGGCCCTGGTCCGCGTGATCGAGATGGGCTGCTGGACCCCGGTACAGACCACCGGTGCGGGCGGCCAGTGGCAGGCGCGCCTGCTCAGCGAGGATGGCTCGCGCTTCGAGGTGCTGTTCGACGGCAAGGTCGAAGGCACCGTGGCGTGGGAGCTGACCGGCCAGCACAACGTGGCCAACGCCCTGGCCACCCTGGCCGCGGCCCGCCATGTCGGTGTGGTGCCGGAACTGGGCATCGCCGGCCTGTCGACCTTCAAGAGTGTCAAGCGGCGGATGGAGAAGGTCGCCGAGGTGAACGGCGTGACCGTCTACGACGACTTCGCCCACCACCCGACCGCCATCGCCACCACCCTGGACGGCTTGCGCAAGCGCGTCGGCGATGCGCCGGTGATCGCGGTGATCGAGCCACGTTCCAACTCCATGAAGCTCGGTGCCCACCGCGACGGCCTGCCGGAGTCCGTGGCGCAGGCCGACCGGGTGTTCTGGTACGCGCCGCCGAACCTGGGCTGGGACCTGGCGGCCACCGTGGCCGGCTCCAGGGTGCCGACCCGGGTCTGCGAGTCGCTGGAGGCCATCATCGAAGGGGTGAAAGCCGTGGCCGTGCCCGGCACCCAGGTGGTGATCATGAGCAACGGCGGTTTCGGCGGTCTGCACGGCAAGCTGGCGCAAGCGCTGGCTGAATAGAGAGTCGTCTCCCTCTCCCGCCGGGAGAGGGTTGGGGCGGCCCGCGTAGGGTGAGGGTGTCGTGGGCAGCTCGGCGTTGCCTGGAAGGCCCTCACCCCTGGCCCCTCTCCCAAGGGGAGAGGGGGAACAAACACTCCGAGGAATTTCCCATGAGCGGCCCTGAACGCGTCACCCTGGCCATGACCGGCGCTTCCGGCGCCCAGTACGGCCTGCGCCTGCTCGACTGCCTGGTGCAGGAGGACCGCGAGGTGCATTTCCTGATCTCCAAGGCGGCGCAACTGGTGATGGCCACCGAGACCGACGTGACCCTGCCGGCCAAGCCCCAGGCCATGCAGCAGTTCCTCAGCGAGTACACCGGCGCGGCGCCGGGGCAGATCCGCGTGTATGGCAAGGAGGACTGGATGGCGCCGCCGGCCTCCGGCTCCGGCGCGCCGAGCGCCATGGTGGTGGTGCCCTGCAGCACCGGCACCCTGTCGGCCATCGCCACCGGCGCCTGCAACAACCTGATCGAGCGCGCCGCCGACGTGGTGCTCAAGGAGCGCCGCCAGCTGATCCTGGTGCCGCGCGAGGCGCCGTACTCCAGCATCCACCTGGAGAACATGCTCAGGCTGTCCAACCTGGGTGTGACCATCCTGCCGGCGTCGCCCGGCTTCTATCATCAGCCGCAGACCCTGGACGACCTGATCGATTTCGTTGTGGCGCGCATCCTCAACTGCCTGGGCATTCCCCAGGACATGCTGCCGCGCTGGGGCGAGCATCACCTGATCAGCGGCGACGACTGAGCATGAAAGCTTCCTTATATGGCTGCCTGCTGGTCTGGGCGCTGCTGCCCGGCTGCGCCAGTGTGCGGACTTTGGATGCGGCCAAGTCCGGCGCGCCGATCATCTACTCCGGCACGCGCCTGGACTGGTACACGCTGCAAGGCGGTTGTTGCCCGGTGGACCGCTTCGGCGCCGAAGCGCCCCGTTACGCCGCCCTCGACCTGCCGTTCGCCGCGTTGCTGGAGACCCTGTTGCTGCCGTTCTCCGTGGCCGCCGAGCTGGGTGTGGGGCTGGGCGTCAGCGGCGGCAACTGAATCAGGCGGCGCTCAGTCGAGCGCCTGGCAGACGTCCACCCACTCGCCGTCGACCAGTTCGGCCATCTGCCGTGGGCAGATGCGCACGGCGCTGTGCAGGGCGCCGGCGGCTGGCAGCACCTCGTCGAAGGCCTGCAGCGACAGGTCGCAGTAGACCGGCAGGTCGGTGGCCAGGCCGAAGGGGCAGACGCCGCCGACCGGGTGACTGGTCAGCGCCTCGACTGTCTGCGCATCGAGCATCTTGGCCTTGGCGCCGAAGGCTTCCTTGAGTTTGCGGTTGTCCAGCCGCGCATCACCGCGGGCGACCACCAGCACGTTGCGTTCGCCGACGCGGAAGGCCAGGGTCTTGGCGATGCGCCCCGGCTCCACGCCGTGGGCCTCGGCGGCGAGGGCCACGGTGGCGGTGCTGGTCTCGAGTTCGATGATATCGATGTGGGGCGCCTTCTCGGCGAAGAAGCGGCGGACCGACTCCAGGCTCATGCGGGTTTTCCTTCCGGCAAAAGCACCATGCTTGTCGTTCGCACCGGGTCAGTCAACCCGCAGGCGGTCACTCGGCCCAGCCGCGCCAGACCCAGGTCATCGGCCGTGGGCCCTGCAGGTAGCTGCTCTGCACTTCCCGGATGCGGAAGCCGCCGGCGGCGAGCAGGGCGGGGATGTCGCGGTTGAGGTGGCAGCCGCCGGCCAGCGGTTTCCACAGCGGTGTGATGCGGTCCTGCCAGAGGCGCACGCCGGCGTCCGGGGCGCGGCCGTGCTCGCTGAACAGGAACTTGCCGCCGGGCTTCAGCACCCGGCGCATTTCCTTCAGCGCGGCCAGCGGGTCGGGGATGGTGCACAGGGTGAAGGTGCAGACGATGCTGTCGAAACTGGCCTCGGTGGCCTGGATCTGCCCCAGCTCCAGGGCGACCATCTCCAGTGGGATGCCGATGCCCTCGGCGCGCTGGCGGGCCAGGGGCTGCATCTGCGCGGCCGGGTCGACGCCGACGATGGCGCTGACCTTGCCTGCATCGTAGAAGCCCAGGTTGAGGCCGGTGCCGATGCCGATCTCCAGCACCCGCCCCTCGGCGAGCGGCACCACCTGGGAACGGGTCTTCATCACCTGGCCCATGCCGCAGGCGAAGTCGATCAGGCGCGGCAATATCTTCTCGTCGTAGAACTTCATCAGCGGCCCAGCCGGCGCAGCTCGTCGGACTCCACCACCCGCACGCCCTCGCCTTCCTCCAGGGCCAGGCGCCACAGCGCGCGGGCCAGCACGGCGGCCTCGATACCGCGGTACTTGCCGGGAATCCAGCGCAGCAGCGGTGCGGCCAGGCGCTCGCCGAGGCGGAACTCGCGGCGCGGGCCGAGCAGCAGGGAGGGGCGGGCGATGGTCAGCTGCGGCCAGTCCATCGCCCTGAGCGCTGCCTCCGTCTCGCCCTTGACCCGGTTGTAGAACACCGACGAGCCCGGGTTGGCGCCCATCGCGCTGATCACCAGGAAATGGCGCGCGCCCAGCTCGTGGGCGCGGCGGGCGAAGGCCAGTACCAGGTCGTGGTCCACCGCGCGAAAGGCGTCCTGGGAGCCGGCCTGCCTGATGGTGGTGCCCAGGCAGCAGAAGGCCGAGTCGATCGGGCCTTGGAGGCTCGGCAACAGCTCGGCCAGCGCGCCCACCGGGTTGTCCAGGTGCGGGTGCTCGGCCAGCGGAGCGCGACTGGGCGCCAGCACGCGGCTGATCGTCGGCTCGCTGAGCAGGCGGTCGAGCAGGTGTTCGCCGGTAAGGCCGGTGGCGCCTGCGAGCAGGATGCGCTGTGGGGTCAGGTACATGCATGGTCTCCGCTGATACGGCTCATCCTAGCAGGCTGTTGAAAAACTACCTGCGTTGCCATCGCTGCGTTAAAAACAGGCCGGGACGCGGGGTCTCAAAATGCTCATTTACAGCTCGTAAATTGCGCTTTTTCGCCTGTTTTTGCCTTGCGCTGGCTGCCTCGCCTACGTTTTTCAACGGCCTGCTGGGCGAAGTGGCGGAAGTGGCTCGCCGTTCAAGGTGCCTTCGCCGCGGCCGTGAGCGCCTGTTGCGCCTGCTGCTGGCGCAGCCGCTTCCAGTGTTCGATGACCGGTCGGGGCGCCCACAACTGGGGTTCGGAGGCCTCGAATTCCTCGGCCTGCTCGCGCTCGGCGACCTTGGCCTTGGCCAGCTCGAAGGCGCGCGTCAGGTCGTCGGTCTCGTTGAAGGCTTCGGCGAACAGGGCGCGGCCGAAGTAGGTGAAGTCGTTCTCCTCGGAGCAGCCGAAGGACACCCGGTCGGCGCGCGCGGCGGTCATCACCAGGGTCTTGTCGTCCTTCAGCGGCGGGATGAAGCCGCCGGAATAGCAGGCCGAGATCACCACCACCTTGTGCCGGTCCTTGAGCGGTTCGAGCAGGGCGGTCAGTTCCGCGGCCGGCAGGTCGGCCAGTTGCAGGCGCGGCTGGTCGATGCTCAGTGCGTGGTCGCGCGAGCCGTGGCTGGTCAGGTAGAGGAAGATCAGGTCTTCGGGGCCGCTGCGTTGGGCCAGTGCCTGCACGGCGCGGGTCAGGCTCTCGCGGGTGGCCAGCGGGCGGTCGGCCAGGTGGTCGCGGTGGTTGGTCAGGGTGACGTTGCCGCGCGCGCCGAAGCGTTCGCGCAGCAGCTTGCTGACGTAGTCCGCCTCGCGCAGGAACACGCTCTGCTTGCCGTCGCCGGCCAGGGTCAGGCTGTACAGCTCGACCGCAGGGGTGGAGGCAGGCAGGGCGTCCAGCGCCTGTTGCAGCAGCTGGCCCTGTTGCAGGAGGCCGAGTTCGAGCGGGTCGGGGCTCGCCGAGCCGTCCTCCTGGCGCAGCAGCCGGCCATCGTTCCAGGTGCCCTGAAGACGGCTGCCGTCGAGCGCGACGAGGGTGCCTTCGCCGCCATACTCGCCGTTGACGAAGCGCCCCTCGTAGACGCTGCCGTCGGCCAGGCTCAGCCGGCCCTGGCCATGGAAGCGCCAGTAGCGGAACTCGCCTTCGTAGTGACGGCCGTCGGCGCCGCGGAATTCGCCCTTGCCGTTCAGCGCGCCGTTCTCGAAGCGGCCGCTCCAGACTTCGCCGTCGCCGTTCTGGTAGCGGCCCTTGCCGTGGAACAGGTCATTGCGGAAGTGGCCGGTGTAGCGCTTCTCGTCTTCGCCCTGGTAGCTGCCTTCCCCTTCCAGCAGGCCTTTCTTGAAGGTGCCGCTGTACTGGCCTTCCGACGTGCTGCGCACGCCCTCGCCTTCCGCCTCGCCGCGCACGAAGCGCCCCTGGTGGCTGCCATCCGGCCACTCCAGGGTGCCGAGGCCGTGGTAGCGGTCGTCGCGGAACTCGCCCCGGTAGCTCATGGCACCTTGTTGCAGGTGGCCCTCGCCGTGCAGGCGACCCTGCTTGAAGCCGCCCTGGTAGCGGCTGCCGTCGCCGTAGACCAGTTCGCCCTGGCCCTCGAACAGGCCGAGGTGGAAGCCACCCTTGTAGCTCTCGCCGCTGGCGCCGTGCCACTCGCCGGGGCCTTCGAACAGCCCGTCCTTGAAGCGGCCGGTGTAGTAGACGCCGTTGGCGTAGTCGAGGCGGCCTTCGCCCTGCAGCAGCCCGTCCACCACCTCGCCGCGATAGCGGGCGCCGTCCGGCAGCACGGCGTCCGGCGGCAGTAGCGGTTCGCCGTCGCCACAGGCGGCGAGCAGCAGGGCGAGGGCGAGCGGGGCTAGGCGGCGGGGCATGGCGGACATCCTGGTCGGTTCATGCCGCGAGTATGCCAGCGCCGAATGCAAACGGGGCGCCCAAGCGCCCCGTTTCGTGCGGTGCGTGCCGCTTCAGACGAAGCAGAGCGACAGCGATTCGGCGATGTAGGCGGGCTTCTCCTCGCCTTCGATCTCCAGGGTGGCCTCGACCTTGAACAGCCACTGGCCGGGACGCTTCTCAGTGATGTCGAGCACCTTGGCGGCCAGGCGCACGCGGGAGTTCACCTTGACCGGCTGGATGAAGCGCACGCTGTCGAGGCCGTAGTTGACGGCCATCTTCAGGCCTTCCGGGGCGAGCATGAGCTTTTCCATCAGCACCGGGATCAGCGACAGGCTGAGGAAGCCGTGGGCGATGGTGGTGCCGAACGGGGTGCGCTTGGCCTTCTCCGGGTCGACGTGGATGAACTGGTGGTCGCCGGTGCACTCGGCGAACTGGTTGATGCGCTGCTGATCGATGGTCAGCCATTCGGAACGTCCGAGTTCCTTGCCTACATAGTCTTGCAGCTGAGCGACGGGAACGAGCGGCATAGATCCTCCTTGAGGATGCGAGGTCAGTTGTTGTTTTTGGTAAGCCAAGCTGGCCCTAGAACAGCATGGCGCGGCGGGACGGGTCAAGCCGAAAGTCGCGGTTTATGGCGCGCCCTTCGTCGTGTCTATAATGGCCGCCTTTCCCTAGCCGGAGGCTCATGCATGCTGCTCCGCGGCCTGACCTGGCTGGTGCTGTTCCAGTTGCTCGGCACCGCCCTCAACGTCCTGTTGCTGCCCATGCTGCCGGGCCCGATCATCGGCATGCTGCTGCTGTTCGTGTTCCTGCTGGTGCGCGGCGAGGTCGGCGAGCCCATGTCCGAGGCTGCCTCGGGCCTGCTGCGCTACCTGCCGCTGCTGCTGGTGCCGCCGGCGGTGGGCATGATGGTCTACGCCGAGCAGATCGCCGCCGACTTCTGGGCCCTGGCCGGCGCGCTGGGCCTGTCGCTGCTGATTTCCCTGCTGTTCGCCGGCTGGCTGATGCAGAAGCTGATCGACCGCCAGGCGCGGCGCGGGGAGCGGCCATGAGCGCGGACTGGCACGGTGCGCTGCAGGCGGTGCTGCACCACCCGCTGTTCGGCGTCGGCATCACCCTGGCCGTCTACCAGCTGGCGCTGGCCGCCTACGAGCGCACCCGCTGGGTGTTCCTGCAGCCGGTGCTGGTGTCCATGGCGGTGCTGATTGGCATCCTGCTGGCCGCCGGCCTGACCTACGAGGAATACCGCGAGAGCACCTTCCTGCTCAGTGTGCTGCTCGGCCCGACCACCGTGGCCCTGGCGGTGCCGCTGTTCCTCAACCTCAAGCGCATCCGCCAGCTGTTCTGGCCGACCCTGATCACTCTGCTGGTGGCGGGGACGTTCGCCACCGTGCTGGGCGTGGCGCTGGCCTGGGCCTTCGGCGCCGAGCGCATGATGCTGATGACCATGGCGCCGAAGTCGGTGACCTCGCCCATCGCCATGCTGGTGGCCGAGCAGATCGGCGGCGTAGCGGCGCTGGCCGCGGTGTTCGTGCTGATCACCGGGGTACTCGGCGCCATGTGCGGCCCCGAGCTGCTGCGCCGCATCGGCGTGCATCATCCGGCGGCCCAGGGCCTGGCCCTCGGCATCACCGCCCACGCGGTGGGCACCGCGCGGGCGCTGCAGGAAGGCGAGGAGAGCGGCGCCTTCGCCGCCCTGGCCATGAGCCTGATGGGCATGCTGACGGCGGTGGCGTTGCCCCTCGTCGTCGCGGCCGTGGCCTGAGGCGACTGTCATGGACTATCCGCTGTTCCCCCTCGACACCGTGCTGTTCCCCGGCTGCGTGCTCGACCTGCAGATCTTCGAGGCGCGCTACCTGGACATGGTCAGCGCCTGCATGCGTCGCGGCGAAGGCTTCGGCGTGGTCGCCATCCTCGAAGGGCGGGAAGTCGGCGAGGCGGCTTCGCGCTTCTCGGCGCTGGGCTGCGAGGCGGTGATCCGCGACTTCCAGCAGCGCTCCAATGGCCTGCTCGGCATCCGGGTCGAGGGTGTCCGGCGCCTGCGGGTGGGCGCGGTCGCGGTGCGCCCGGACCAGCTGACCCTGGCCGAGGTGGATTGGCTGGAGGAGTGCGAGGACGCGCCGCTGCTGGCGGAGCACGCCGACCTGTCGGCCCTGCTCGGCGCTCTGGCCGAGCATCCGATGGTGGCGGCGCTGGGCATGGGCGGCGTGGTCGGCGGACAGCAGGCCCTGGCCAACCAGCTCGCCTACCTGCTGCCGTTCTCCACCGAGCAGAAGCTGCAGGTGCTGGCGGAAGACCAACCGTTGCAGCGCCTGCAACTGATCCAGACGTTCCTCGACCGCCTGCAGGGCGAGATGACCGCCTAGGAACAACTACCGTGGGAGCGGCCTTGGCCGCGAAGCCCTCTGTGGATCATCGCGGCCAATCGGAATACCGACCAAGCCCCTGAACCCCTAGTAACGGTACAGCTGCATCGCCGTCGGCAACGCCCAGGCGCTCGCCCCGCCGAGCAAGGCAACCGTGGCCGGCAGCACCAGCCACCACACCCGCGCGCCCAGCGGGCGCATCGGCTCGCGCCGCTGCAGCCAGGCCAGGCACGCCGCGCACACGCTGCCGGCGAGCAGCGAGCCGGCGAGGATATCGGTCGGCCAGTGCACGCCGAGGTAGACCCGCGACGCAGCGATGCTCAGCGCCGGCAGGCTGGCCAGCAGCAGCCAGGTCAGGCGCGTGCGCGCCGAGGCGCCACGCCCGGCCAGCACGCCCAGGGCCAGGAAGAAGGCGAAGGCCGCCGAGCTGTGGCCGCTGGGCAGGCTGAAGGTATCCAGCGGCTGTTGCAGCACCTCGGGGCGGGCGCGGGCGAACAGCTGCTTGAGGCCGGTGGTGGCCAGCGCGGTGAACAGCGTGCAGCTGGCCAGGAACAGCGCCGCGTGGATGCGCCGCGAGATCAGCAGCAGCACGGTGACTAGCACGCCGGCGGCCACCTGGGTGCGGAAGTCGCCGATGCCGGTGATCAGCATGGCCAGGCTGTCGACGTGGTCGCTGCGGTGTTCCTGGACCAGCGCGATCAACCCCTGGTCCAGTGCGTCGAGGTGGGGGATGCCGATCAGCAGGGCGAGCAGCAGGACGGCGCAGCTGGTGGCCGCCACCGGCACGGTCCAGCGCTGTTCGCGCAGGCTGCTGAAGATCAGCACCACCAGCATCAGGCCGACCCCGCCACCGATGATGCCCGCCGCGCTCCAGAAGCCTTCCGGCAGCGGCAGGCGGATCGCCGCGCCGGTCGCCCAGCCCGGCAGGATGTAGGCCACCGCCCAGCCGGCGGCCGCCAGCAGGCTGACCAGGGCGAAGCGGATGAGCGGCATGTCGAGCATGCCCGCCACCATCGGCAGCATGGGCCGCAGCGGGCCGATATAGCGCCCCACCAGCAGGCTGACCACGCCGTAGCGCTGGAAGTAGGTCTCCGCGCCGCTCAGCCACTCGGGGTGGTCGCGCAACACCGGCAGGCCGCGGATGCCCTGGTGGAAGCGGCGGCCGAGGCCGTAGGAGATCGCGTCGCCGAGCAGGCCACCGGCGTAGGCCAGCAGCAGGGTCTCGCTCAGGCCCAGGGCGCCGCTGCCGGCCAGCACACCCAGGGTGAACAGCAGCACGGTGCCGGGGATCAGGATGCCGGCCACGGCCAGGCATTCGAGGCAGGCGGCCAGGAAGATGGCGAGGCCCAGCCATTCCGGGTTGGCTTCCAGCCAGTGCGACAGGGTCGCGAACCATTCGCTCATGGTTACAGCTCCTCGGGGTTCAGCAGAACGTAGTCGCGACCTTCGACCTGTCCGCGGCGCAATGGGTTGCGTGTGCAGTGCCGGGCATGGGCGGCGTCGACGAAGCGGTAGGGCAGATGCTCGTCACGGCCGGCCGGAATGCCCAGGCGGGTGGTCTGGATGATCTGCACCGGGCGCTGGCCGACGTCCTCGACGAACAGCCGCTGCGGGTCGAAGCGCTGCGCGTCCCACTCCGGCACTTTCAGGCCGAGTGACTTGCACAGCAGGGTCTGGCCGGCGCACAGGCGCTCGGGGTGGCGATGGTCGCCGGCGGCGGAAGGGTTGTTGGCCTGCATGCGCTGCAGGGCGTCCTCGGCGCAGCGCTCGTCGAGCCAGGGCAGGGCGGACTTGATCAGCACCGCGTTGCCCGGGCCGTGGGCACTGAAGTTCAGCGAGTCGCCGCCGCGGGCGTAGTACATGTAGATGTGGCCGCCATCCATGAACAGCGCGCGGCGCTTCTCGGTGTAGCCGAGCGAGGCGTGGCTGCCCTTCTCGGCCAGGTAGTAGGCCTCGGTCTCGATGACCCGCGCGGCCAGCCAGTGGCCGCGATGACGGTGGCGGATGATCTTGCCCAGCAGCGCGCGGGCGAGCAGCTGGGCGTCGCGGTCGAAGAAGCTGTCGGGCAGCGCGGCGGCTGCGGGCCAGGGCAGTGCGGTCATCGCGGTTCCGGAGCGGGAAATCGCGCGATCTTAGCAATGAGCGGCGGTGTCGGCAGTGAATCTTGTTCCGCGATGTTGCATGGGCGCACCCTCCGCCCACGGCAATCGGCTGTTGCAGCGGCTGCCCATCCCATGCCCCGTCATCCCCGCGCAGGCGGGGACCCAAGGGCTGCCCATGGATACCCGCCTGCGCGGGAACGATGGGACTTCTACCTGCGTTTGTCCGACAGGACCTTCGCCCTATTGCCCGAACCATCCGCCCGGCAGTGCTGGGCGAGGCTGGGCATGCCCGCTATAATCAGCCACTTTTTCCAACTGCCAGACCTCCGCCGACCATGACCGAGTCCGTGCTCGACTACATGACCCGCCTGGGCCGCGCCGCGCGCGATGCCTCGCGGGTGCTCGCCCGTGCCAGCACCGCGCAGAAGAACAGCGCCCTGCAGGCCGCCGCCAACGCCCTCGACGCCGCCCGCGCCGAGCTTGCCGCCGCCAACGAGCAGGACCTGGCCGCCGCCCGTGCCAGCGGCCTGGAGCCGGCCATGGTCGACCGCCTGGCGCTGACGCCGAAGGTGATCGACAGCATGATCGAGGGCCTGCGCCAGGTCGCCACCCTGCCGGACCCGATCGGCGAGATCCGCGACATGCGCTACCTGCCGTCGGGCATCCAGGTCGGCCGGATGCGCGTGCCTCTGGGCGTGATCGGCATCATCTACGAGTCGCGGCCCAACGTGACCATCGATGCCGCCAGCCTGTGCCTGAAGTCCGGCAACGCCACCATCCTGCGCGGCGGCTCCGAGGCCATCCATTCCAATCAGGCCATCGCCCGCTGCATCCAGCTCGGCCTGGCCGAAGCCGGCCTGCCGGCCAGCGCCGTGCAGGTGGTGGAGACCACCGACCGCGCCGCCGTCGGCGCCCTGATCACCATGCCGGAGTTCGTCGACGTCATCGTGCCGCGCGGCGGCAAGGGCCTGATCGAACGCATCAGCCGCGACGCCAAGGTGCCGGTGATCAAGCACCTGGACGGCGTCTGCCACGTCTACATCGACAGCGCCGCCGACCTCGACAAGGCCATCCGCGTCGCCGACAACGCCAAGACCCAGCGCTACTCGCCGTGCAACGCCATGGAAACCCTGCTGGTACATGAGGCCATCGCCGCGCGCGTGCTGCCGCCGCTGGCCGCCATCTACCGCGACAAGGGCGTGGAGCTGCGCGGCGACGCCGCGACCCGCGCGCTGCTCGGCGGCGACGTGCTGGAGGCGACCGAGGACGACTGGCGCGCCGAGTACAACGCGCCGATCCTGGCGATCCGCATCGTCGACTCGCTGGATGCGGCCATCGAGCATATCAATCGCTACGGCTCCCAGCACACCGACGCGATCATCACCGAGAACTTCAGCGATGCGCGGCGCTTCCTCACCGAGGTGGATTCCGCCTCGGTGATGGTCAACGCCTCGACCCGTTTCGCCGACGGCTTCGAGTACGGCCTGGGCGCGGAGATCGGCATCTCCACCGACAAGCTGCACGCTCGCGGCCCGGTCGGCCTGGAAGGCCTGACCAGCGAGAAGTACGTGGTGTTCGGCGACGGGCATATTCGTACCTGATGGCGCGTCGCCTCGGAATCCTGGGTGGCACCTTCAACCCGGTGCACATCGCCCACCTGCGCGGCGCGCTGGAAGTGGCCGAGCACATGGCGCTGGACGAACTGCGGCTGATCCCCAGCGCCCGTCCGCCGCACCGCGAGGCACCCCAGGCCACCGCCGAGCAGCGCCTGGCCATGGTCGAACTGGCGGTGGCCGGCGAGCCGGTGCTGCGGGTCGACGACCGTGAGCTGCGGCGCGACAAGCCGTCGTTCACCTACGACACCCTGGAGTCGGTGCGCGGCGAGCTGGCGGCGGACGACCAGCTGTTCCTCCTGCTGGGCTGGGATGCCTTCTGCGGGCTGCCGACCTGGCATCGCTGGCAGGAGTTGCTGAACCACTGCCACATCCTCGTGCTGCAGCGGCCGGATGCCGACAGCGAGCCGCCCGAGGCCCTGCGCGACCTGCTCGCCGCGCGCAGCGTGACCGACCCGCACAGCCTCTCGGGGCCCGGCGGGCAGATCAGTTTCATCTGGCAGACGTCGCTCGCGGTGTCCGCCACCCTGGTTCGCCAGTTGCTGGCGCAGGGGCGTTCGGTGCGTTTTCTGGTGCCCGACGCCGTGCTGGCCTATATCCATACGCACGATCTGTACCGTGCGAAAACCGATTCATGAGGTAACGATGCAAAACGAAGAACTGGTCAAGGTCGCCGTCGCGGCCCTGGAAGACCTGAAAGGTCAGGACATCACCACCATCGATGTGCGCGGCAAGACCAGCGTCACCGATTTCATGGTGATCGCCAGCGGCACCTCCAGCCGCCACGTCAAGTCGATGGCCAACGAGGTGCTGGACAAGGTCAAGGAGCAGGGCGTGCGCCCGATCGGCAACGAGGGTCTGGACGGTGGCGAGTGGGCCCTGCTCGACCTGGGTGACGTGGTGGTCCACGTGATGCAGGTCGCCACCCGCCAGTTCTACGACCTGGAGCGCCTGTGGCAGGGCGCCGAGCAGAGCCGCGCACAGCACCAGGACCCGGCCGAGTAGTGCGTATCAGGCTGATCGCCGTCGGCTCGCGCATGCCGCGCTGGGTGGAGGAGGGCTGGCAGGAGTACGTCAAGCGCCTGCCATCCGAGCTGCCGCTGGAGCTGGTGGAGATTCCGCTGACCACCCGCGGCAAGAACGCCGACGTCGCCCGCCTGATCCGCCAGGAAGGCGAGGCCATGCTGGGCAAGGTCCAGCCCGGCGAACGCATCGTCACCCTGGAGGTCACAGGCAAGCCCTGGAGCACCGAGCAGCTGGCCGTCGAGCTGGACCGCTGGCGCCTGGATGCGCGCACCGTCAACCTGATGGTCGGCGGCCCCGAGGGGCTGGCGCCCGAGGTCTGTGCGCGCAGCGAGCAGCGCTGGTCGCTGTCGCCGCTGACCCTGCCGCACCCGCTGGTGCGCATCCTGGTCGGCGAGCAGATCTACCGTGCCTGGACCGTGTTGTCCGGGCATCCGTACCACAAATAAGCAGTCGCCATGCCGCAACCGATCCGCCTGAAGGACCACGAGAAGGACGCCCGCTTGGTGCGTCGTCGCGTCGTCGTCGGCGGCATCACCGTGCTGTTGCTGACCTGCGTGCTGATCGCCCGCATGTACTACCTGCAGGTGATCCAGTACGAGCACCACTCGACCCTGGCCGAGAACAACCGCATCCACGTGCAGCCGATCCCGCCTACCCGCGGGCTGATCTTCGACCGCAACGGAGTGATCATCGCCGACAACCGGCCCAGCTTCAGCCTGACCGTGACCCGCGAGCGTGCCGGCGACTGGCACCAGGTGCTGGACGTGATCGTCGAGGTGCTGCAGCTCACTGCCGACGACCGCGCCCTGTTCGAGAAGCGCATGCGCCAGGGGCGGCGGCCGTTCGAGCCGGTGCCGGTGCTGTTCGAGCTGACCGAGGAGCAGATCGCCCGCATCGCGGTGAACCAGTTCCGCCTGCCCGGTGTGGACGTCAGCGCCCAGTTGGTGCGCCACTACCCGCAGAAGGGGCACTTCGCCCACTCGGTCGGCTACGTCGGGCGCATCAATGAGAAGGAACTCAAGGAACTCGACTCGGCCGACTACGCCGGTACCCACCACATCGGCAAGACCGGCGTCGAGCGCTTCTACGAAGATCTGTTGCATGGCGAAGTGGGCTACGAGGAAGTCGAGACCAATGCCCGGGGCCGTGTGCTGCGGGTGCTCAAGCGCACCGATCCGGCGCCCGGCTTGGACCTGACCCTGACCCTCGACGTGAACCTGCAGGAGGCTGCCGAGGACGCGCTGGGCGGGCGTCGCGGCGCCGTGGTGGCCATCGAGCCGGCCACCGGCGACGTGCTGGCCATGGTCAGTCAGCCCAGCTTCGACCCCAACCCCTTCGTCACCGGCATCGGCTTCCAGGCCTATGCCGACCTGCGCGACTCCATCGACCGGCCGCTGTACAACCGGGTGCTGCGCGGCCTGTACCCGCCGGGCTCGACCATCAAGCCGATGGTGGCGGTAGCCGGCCTGGACGCCGGCGTCGTCACCCCGCAGACCCGGGTCTACGACCCCGGTTTCTATCAACTGCCCGGCAACACCCACAAGTACCGCAACTGGAACCGCTCGGGCGACGGCTCGGTGAACCTGGAGTTCGCCATCATGCGGTCCAACGACACCTACTTCTACGACCTCGCCCACAAGATGGGCGTGGACCGCATGCACGAATACATGACGCGCTTCGGCCTCGGCCAGCGTGTGTCGCTGGACATGTTCGAGGAAGCCTCCGGGCTGATGCCGTCGCGCGAGTGGAAGCGGGCCCGCTACCGCCAGGCCTGGTACCCGGGCGAGACGCTGATCCTCGGCATCGGCCAGGGCTACATGCAGACCACGCCGCTGCAGCTGGCCCAGGCGGTGACCCTGATGGCGACCCGCGGCAAGTGGATACGCCCGCACCTGCTCAAGCAGGCCGACGGCATGTCCCCCCACGAGCTGATGGAGCAGGACCTGATGCCCCACGTGGCGACTCCGCCGGACATCCAGCTGCGCGACCCGAAGTTCTGGGACTACGGGCGCAACGGCATGGAAATGGTGATGCACGGTCCGCGCGGCACCGCGGCCAAGGTCGGCGCCACCTCGGTGTACCGCATCGCCGGCAAGAGCGGCACGGCCCAGGTGGTCGCCATCAAGCAGGGCGAGAAGTACGACCGCAGCAAGATCGCCGAGCGCCACCGCGACCACGCTCTGTTCGTCGCCTTCGCGCCGGCGGAGGACCCGAAGATCGCGGTGGCGGTGATGGTGGAGAACGGCGAGTCCGGCTCCGGTGTCGCGGCGCCTGTGGTCAAGCAGGTGATGGACGCCTGGCTGCTGGGCGAGGACGGCCAGCTCAAACCCGAGTTCCGCCCGCTGGCGCCCGCCGCCACCCAGGAGGCCAGCGTACAGCGATGAAACGCCAGGATTTCGACCGCACCATTTCCGACCAGGACGTGTTCAAGCGCCGCGCCAGCCTGCTGCAGCGCCTGCACATCGACGGCTGGCTGCTGCTGATCCTGCTGGTGCTGTGCGCCGGCAGCCTGTTCGTCCTCTATTCGGCCAGCGGCAAGAACTGGGACCTGGTGATCAAGCAGGGCACCTCGTTCGGCATCGGCCTGGTGGCCGCCATCGTCATCGCCCAGTTCGAGCCGCGTTTCATGGCGCGCTGGGTGCCGCTGGCCTACCTGGCCGGCGTCGGCCTGCTCACGGCGGTGGAGGTGATGGGCCACACGGCCATGGGCGCCACCCGCTGGATCAACATTCCCGGGGTGATCCGCTTCCAGCCCTCGGAATTCATGAAGATCATCATGCCGGCGACCATCGCCTGGTACCTGGCCCGGCACAATCTGCCGCCCAAGCTCAAGCACATCGCCATCAGCCTGGTGCTGATTCTGATCCCCTTCGTGCTGATCCTGAAGCAGCCGGACCTGGGCACCGGCCTGCTGATCCTCGCCTCGGGCGCCTTCGTGCTGTTCATGGCCGGCCTGCAGTGGCGCTGGATCATCGGCGCGGCGGCGGCGGTGGCGCCCATCGCGGTGGGCATGTGGTTCTTCGTCCTGCGCGAGTATCAGAAGCAGCGGGTGCTGACCTTCCTCGACCCGGAGAGCGACCCGCTGGGCACCGGCTGGAACATCATCCAATCCAAGGCGGCCATCGGTTCCGGCGGCGTGTTCGGCAAGGGCTGGCTGCTCGGCACCCAGTCGCACCTGGATTTTTTGCCGGAAAGCCACACGGACTTTATCATTGCCGTGCTGAGCGAGGAGTTCGGCATGGTCGGAGTGTGTATCCTGCTGCTGGTCTACCTGCTGCTGATCGCCCGCGGACTGGTGATCACGGCCCAGGCGCAGACGCTGTTCGGCAAGTTGCTGGCCGGCAGCATGACCATGACGTTCTTCGTCTACGTATTCGTTAACATCGGCATGGTGAGCGGTCTGTTGCCGGTGGTGGGGGTGCCCCTGCCCTTCATTAGCTACGGCGGAACCCATCTGGTGACGCTGTTGTCCGGGTTTGGGGTTTTGATGGCGATCCAGACGCACCGCAAGTGGATCGCCCAGTCATGACAAGAGTGCAGAATTTGAATCAAGCAATGCGTAGCTGGGGAGTCGCCGCGATGGCGATGCTCGGTCTGGCCGGCCAGGTCCAGGCCGCCGGGGAATACCAGGGCTCGCCCAGGGTCGCCGAGTTCATCGGCGAGATGACCCGCGACTATGGCTTCGCCGGCGAGCAGCTGACCGCGCTGTTCGACCAGGTGGAGCGCAAGCAGGCGATCCTCGATGCCATCTCCCGCCCGGCCGAGAAGGTCAAGCCGTGGAAGGAATACCGGCCGATCTTCATCACCGAAGCGCGCATCAGCAAGGGCGTGGACTTCTGGAACAAGCACGCCGAGGCCCTGGCCCGTGCCGAGCAGGAGTACGGGGTGCCGGCCGAAGTGATCGTCTCGATCATCGGCGTGGAAACCTTCTACGGCGGCAACACCGGCAGCTGGCGGGTGCTCGATGCGCTCTCCACCCTGTGCTTCGACTACCCGCCGCGTGCCGAATTCTTCTGCCAGCAGCTGCGCGAATTCCTCATCCTGACCCGCGAGCAGCAGGTCGACCCGCTGACCCTGAAAGGCTCCTACGCCGGTGCCATGGGGCTGCCGCAGTTCATGCCGAGCAGCTTCCGCGCCTACGCCGTGGACTTCGACGGCGATGGCCACATCGACATCTGGACCAATCCGGTCGATGCCATCGGCAGCGTCGCCAGCTACTTCAAGCGCCACGGCTGGGTCAGCGGCGGACCGGTGGTCAGCCGCGCCCAGGTCAAGGGCGAGCAGGCCGACAGCGGCCTGACCCAGGGCCTCGACCCGGTGAAGAACGTCGGCGAGCTGCGCGCCCTGGGCTGGGTCAGCGCCGACGTGCTGCGCGACGACATCCCGGTCACCGCCTTCCGCTTCGACGGCGCCGAGGGCCAGGAGTACTGGATGGGCCTGCCCAACTTCTACGTGATCACCCGCTACAACCGCAGCGCCATGTACGCCATGGCCGTCCACCAACTGTCCGGCGAGCTGGTCGCCAAGCGGGGTCGTCCTTGAAGTCCGTCCTGCGCATCCTGACCGCCACGGGCCTCGGCCTGGCGCTGGTCAGCTGCTCCAACAACCGCGCCCCGCAACCCGTCGAGCCGGGCTCCCAGCCGATCTCCGGCCCTTCCGCCTACAACCGTCCGCACCGTGATGGCGCGCCCTGGTGGGACGTCGACGTTTCGCGCATCCCCGACGCGGTGCCGATGCCGCACTACGGCAACTACAAGGCCAACCCCTACACGGTGCTGGGCAAGACCTACTACCCGATCCAGGACGGGCGCCGCTACGCGGCCACCGGCACCGCCTCCTGGTATGGCACCAAGTTCCACGGCCAGGCTACCGCCAACGGCGAAGCCTACGACCTGTACGGCATGACCGCCGCGCACAAGACCCTGCCGCTGCCGAGCTACGTGCGGGTGACCAACCTGGACAACGGCCAGAGCGTGATCCTGCGGGTCAACGACCGCGGCCCGTTCTATTCCGATCGCATCATCGACCTGTCCTTCGCCGCGGCGAAGAAGCTCGGCTATGCCGAGAGCGGCACCGCCCGGGTCAAGGTCGAGGGCATCGATCCGCACGAATGGTGGGCGGCCCAGGGGCGTCCGGTGCCGATGGTGCTGGCCCAGCCGAAGATGGCCGCCCAGCCCGCGCCGACGGCCCCGGTGGCGGTTGCCCAGGCCCAGCCGATCGAGCAGTACACGCCGCCGCCCGCGCAGCACGCGGCCGCCGTGCTGCCGGTGCAGATCGACGTAAAAAAAAACGCTTCGCCCGCAGCGTCTGGCCTGTATCTCCAAGTGGGCGCCTTCGCCAATCCGGACGCTGCGGAACTACTCAAGGCCAAGTTGAGCCAAACGGTGCCTGCCAAGGTGTTTATCAGCTCGGTGGTACGCAACCAGCAGATCTTGCACCGGGTGCGCATGGGGCCGGTCGAAACCCAGGCTGAGGCCCAGCAGCTGCAGGACAGCGTGCGTCTGGCCAACCTCGGCGACCCGGCCCTGGTCAGGCCGGACTAGCAACTTCGTCCGTCGCCTCCGTGGCGGCGGTGAATGCAGGCGGATTCCGGTCCGCCTGTGCCATTGTTGAACAGCTATTCAGAGAGACGGATGAACATCTCCCGCTTTGCCCAACGCCTTGCCCTGCTTGCCACCCTGCTGATCGCCCCGCTCGCCGCCTCCGCCGACTCGGCGATTCCCTCGCCGCCGCAACTGGCCGCCAAGTCCTACGTGCTTATGGACGCCGCCAGCGGCAAGGTGCTGGTGGAGAACAACGGCGACCAGCGCCTGCCGCCGGCCAGCCTGACCAAACTGATGACCGCCTACATCGCCACCCTGGAAATCCGCAAGGGCAAGATCGGCGAGCAGGACCTAGTGACCGTCAGCGAGCACGCCTGGCGCACCGGCGGCGCCGCGTCCGGCGGCTCCACCATGTTCCTGCCGCTGAACAGCCAGGTGACGGTGGACGACCTGCTGCACGGCATCATCATCCAGTCCGGCAACGACGCCAGCATCGCCATCGCCGAGTACATCGCCGGCAGCGAGGACGCCTTCGCCGACATGATGAACGCCGCCGCCGAGCGGCTGGGCATGAAGAACTCCCACTTCATGAACGCCACCGGCCTGCCGCACCCGGAGCACTACTCCAGCGCCCACGACATGGCCATCCTGGCCCGCGCCATCATCCACGAGGACCAGGCTCACTACGCGATCTACTCGCAGAAGGAATTCCTCTGGAACAACATCAAGCAGGGCAACCGCAACCTGCTGCTGTGGCGCGACAGCACCGTGGACGGCCTGAAGACCGGCCACACCCAGGAAGCCGGCTACTGCCTGGTGGCGTCCGCCGTGCGCGACGGCGCACGGATGATCACCTCGGTGTTCGGTACCGACAGCGAGAAGGTCCGCGCCGCCGAGACCCAGAAGCTGCTGACCTACGGCTTCCGCTTCTTCGAGACCCAGACCTTCTACAAGAAGGGCCAGGAAGTCGCCCAGGCCCAGGTCTGGAAGGGCACCACCCGCCAGGTCAAGGCCGGCCTGGCCGAGGACCTCAGCCTGACCCTGCCCAAGGGCCAGGCCAAGCAGCTCAAGGCCACCATGGCGCTCGAACCGCAGCTGGAAGCGCCGCTCAAGCCGGGCGATGTGGTCGGCAAGGTCGAGGTCAAGCTGGGCGAGGAGCTGGTGCACACCGCCAACCTGATCGCCCTGGAGCCGGTGGAGGAGGGTGGCTTCTTCCGCCGCCTGTGGGATAGCATCCGCCTGTTCTTCTACGGACTGTTCAACTAAAGAGTCGCCTGGCGGCCTTGAAACGCCGCCGTTTGGGTCCCAGATCAGGGATCTGAATCGACAGACTCACCAGGACGCCCCGGAATCGGGGCGTTCGCATTTCACGGGTGACACACCCGGAGCGACCGCGATGACAGATACCGAAGTACAAGCCCCGAAAATCGAATTCCCCTGCGAGCGCTACCCGATCAAGGTGATCGGCGAGGCCGGCGAAGGCTTCTCCGATCTGGTGGTCGAGATCATCCAGCGCCACGCGCCGGGCTTCGACGTCGACACCCTGGTGGTGCGCGACAGCCGCAATGGCCGCTTCCTCTCCGTGCAGGTGCTGATCACCGCCACCGGCATCGAGCAACTGCAGGCGATCCACGGCGATCTGAAAGCCACCGGCCGCGTACACATGGTGCTCTAGTGGCGGAGCTCGTGGTGCGGCACCTGGGCTTGGTGGAATACCTGCCGACCCTGGAAGCCATGCGCAGCTTCACCGCCGAGCGCGACGAGCGGACTCCCGACGAAATCTGGCTGCTGCAGCATCCCCGGGTGTTCACCCAGGGCCAGGCCGGCAAGCCGGAGCACCTGCTGGCGCCCGGCGACATCCCGGTGGTCCAGGTCGAGCGCGGTGGCCAGGTCACCTACCACGGCCCCGGCCAGTTGGTGGCCTACCTGATGCTGAACCTGCGCCGCCAGAAGCTGGGGGTGCGCGAACTGGTCACCGCCATGGAGCGGGCGCTGGTCGATGTGCTGGCCAGCTATGGCGTCGAGGCGGCGCCGAAGGCCGATGCCCCGGGCGTCTACGTCGGCGGCGACAAGATCGCCTCGCTGGGCCTGCGGGTGCGCAATGGCTGCTCGTTCCACGGCCTGGCCCTGAACGTCGACATGGACATGTCGCCGTTCCAGCGCATCAACCCGTGCGGTTATGCCGGCCTGAGGATGGTCCAGCTCAGGGATCTGCTCGAAACCCCGCCCTCGCTCGACGAGGTGGCTCAGCGCCTGGAGAGCGCCTTGCGCGAGCGCCTGGGTTACGCCTGAAAGCCTTTCGAAGTATCACCACGCTAACAAGCCCGTCATACCGGCGCAGGCCGGTATCCAGCCGCCCGCTCCGAGTCGCCTGACGGTTTTCTGGGCCCCGGCCTGCGCCGGGGTGACGGGTTTGAGAGTAAGGGCTTAAGCCAGGCAAGACGCGCCGACAGAGGGGTGGCGCTGTCAGTGCAGGTTGAGCGCCGGAATCAGGCTGCTGTCCTGCTGCTGGCCGGGCACCGGGGCGGGTGCGGCCAGGCCCAGGTTGTTCTTCTCGAACACCCGGTCGGCGCGGTAGCTGGAGCGCACCAGCGGGCCGGCGGCGACTTCCATGAAGCCTTTCTCCAGGCCGATGTCGCGGAAGCGGTTGAATTCCTCGGGGCTGACCCAGCGCTTGACCGGCAGGTGGTTGCGGGTGGGCTGCAGGTACTGGCCGAGGGTGAGGATATCCACGCCGATGGCGCGCAGGTCGTCCATGGTCTGCAGGATTTCCTCGTCGGTCTCGCCCAGGCCCAGCATCAGGCTGGTCTTGGTGATGATCGAGGGGCGATGGCGCTTGGCATGCTCCAGCACCTTGAGGGTCTTCTCGTAACCGGCACGGGGATCGCGCACCTCATGGGTCAGGCGTTTGACCGTCTCGACGTTCTGGGCGAAGACCTCCAGGCCGGAATCCACCACGCGGGCGATGGCCTCGTGGTCGCCGTCGAAGTCCGGCGTCAGGGCTTCCACCACCACCTGCGGCGTGTTGGCCTTGATCGCCTGGACGCAGGCCGCATAGTGGGCGGCGCCGCCGTCGGGCAGGTCGTCGCGGTCTACCGAGGTCAGCACGATGTAGCGCAGGGCCATCAGCTCCACCGACTTGGCGGTGTTCTGCGGCTCTTCCAGGTCCAGCCAGCCGTTCGGGTTGCCGGTGTCGACCGCGCAGAAGCGGCAGGCACGGGTGCAGACCGAGCCCATCAGCATGATGGTGGCGGTGCCGTTGGACCAGCATTCGCCCATGTTCGGGCAGTGGGATTCCTGGCAGACGGTGCTGAGGCGATGCTCGCCGACATTGCGCTTGACCGCGTCGAAGCGGCTGCCGCTCGGCGCCTTGACCCGCAACCAGCTCGGCTTGGGCTCGACGATCTGGGGTTCGGCAGAAGCGCGGCGCTTCTGGCCATCCTTGATCGCGGTGATTCCCTGGGAATTGCGGAATTTTTCGCCGCTGGATACGGGCTTGGGCGAGGCGGTATCGGACATCGAACTCTCGGCTCCGGTAGGGGCTTCGGTGGTGGGGCTTGTGGCCGGGGTGAAGTCTACCATGGGATGGGCTTCCAGAGGCTGCCGGCGGGGGCGCGAGCGTCGCCTGTACGACCAGCCGCCAGGCCCGTATGCCGGGGCTTTTCGTTGCGCCGCTGCGTCAGGTCTTGAGCTGGCTGGCGAACTGGCCGATGGCCTGGACCACCTGCTGTGCGCCATCCTGGATCTCGACGATCACCGCGCCAGCCTCGTTGGCGAGCTGCAGGCCCTGCTCGGCCTGCTGGCGACTGCTGGCCATGCTCGACACGGCGGCTTGGGCCAGGGCCTGGTTCTTCTGCACCACGTCGACGATCTCCTCGGTCGCCTGGCTGGTGCGCCCGGCCAGCTGACGCACCTCGTCGGCCACCACCGCGAAGCCGCGGCCCTGGTCGCCGGCCCGCGCCGCCTCGATGGCGGCGTTGAGGGCCAGCAGGTTGGTCTGGTCGGCGATGCCGCGGATGGTCTGCATGATGGTACTGATCAGCAGCGACTGGCGATCCAGCGCCTCGATGCCTTCGGCCGCCTCCTGCACCTTCTCGGCGATCTGGCGCATCACCTCCACCGTCTGCTGCACCACCGCCGCTCCCTTGCTGGCGCTCTCGTCGGTATGCCGGGAGATGCCGTAGGCGATGTTGGCCGCTTCGGCCACGGCCTGTTCCTGGTTGATCTGGTCGGTGATGACGGTGGCGAACTTGACCACCTTGTACAGGCGGTCGTGGGCGTCCAGCACCGGGTTGTAGGAGGCTTCCAGCCACACGGGGCGGCCGTGGCTGTCGACGCGCTTGAAGCGCCCGGCGACGTACTCGCCGCGGTTCAGCCGCGCCCAGAACTCGCGGTAGTCCTGGGAGCTGGATTCCTCCGGCTCGCAGAACATGCGGTGGTGCTTGCCGCGGATCTGCTCCAGGCGGTAGCCCATGCCATCGAGGAAGCGCTGGTTGGCGGTCAGCACTTCGCCGCCCAGGTTGAACTCGATGACCGCCGTGGAGCGCAGCAGCGCGTTGATCAGGCCCTCCCGCTCCTTCGCCGTCTCGATGGTGTCGGTCAGGTCGTTGGCGCACAGGGTGAAGTACTGGAGCTGGCCCTTGCCGTCGTTGACCGGCTGCCAGATGGCCCGCAGCCAGGCCTCGCGCCCGTCGCCACGGAGCAGGCGGAAGGCGCCGCTCCAGTGCTCGCGGTTGCGCAGGGCCGCCTGCAGGGCGGGATGGTTGGGGTGGCTGTGGAAGGTGGGCGGGATCAGCGCGTCGAGGGATTGGCCGACCAGTTGCTCGCGTCGATAATGCAGCGCCTGCAGGATATTGTCGTTGGCGTAGCGCACGCGTCCGCCCGGGTCCAGCTCCAGCACCAGCATTTCGCTGTACAGGGAGTCCTTGATCTGCCGGGTACTGGCGAGCTCGTCGCGCAGCTTGGCCAGTTCCTCTTTCAGACGCTGATTGAACATCGGTGATTCCCTTTGGGTTGAGGGGTACCAGTGCTTCGGCTGGATTCAGCCATCCTTGAGCGTGCTCGTCGCTTGCAGATTAGCAGCCCGTCCGATAAACCATCTGGCTTTGCGAGCCCCGCATGAACCGTCTCGACCTGACCCTGGAATTGCCGGCCGACTACCGGACCTACGACCTGCTGAACTTCCATCGCCGCGATGCCCAGGGCCTGGCCGAGCGGGTGACGGACGCCGGCCTGGACAAGGGCATTCTCTGGCAGGGCATTCCGGCCCGCCTGGCCCTGCGCTTCGAGGACGGCGGGGCGGGGGTGAGCCTGGAGGTGGACGGCGAGGTCGCCATCGATCCGCAGGTACTGCGAAGGCTGGCCGAGCACATGCTTGGCCTGACTCAGACGGTGCAGGCGTTCGAGGCCGAGCACGGTGCGCATCCACTGCTGGGCGCGCTGATCGCCGCCAACCGGGGGCTGCGCGTGCCGCAGTCGGCCTCGCCGTTCGAGGCCCTGAGCTGGGCCATCAGCGGACAGCAGATCAGCCTGGCGGTGGCCATCTCCCTGCGTCGCAAGCTGATCCAGCTGGCCGGCCTGCGCCATTCCAGCGGGTTGTTCTGCTATCCGGACGCGGCGGCGGTGGCGGCGCTGGACGAGGATGCCCTGGGCCAGGCCGGCTTCTCCCGGGCCAAGAGCGGGACGTTGCTGCGGCTCGCCCGCGAGGTGGTGGAAGGGCGGTTGCCCCTGGACGAATGGCTGCAGGACGAGCCGGCCGAGGCCATAGGCCAGCGGCTGCTGGCGCTCAAGGGCATCGGCCCGTGGACGGTGGACTACGCCCTGCTGCGCGGCTTCGCCCGGCTGGACGGCTCGCTGCACGGCGATGCGGCGGTGCGGCGCCAGCTGCAGCGCCTGCTGGGGGCGGAGGAGAAGCTCGACCAGCCCTTCGTGCGCGACTGGCTGCTGCCCTTCGCGCCCTGGCGGGCGCTGGTGGCGGCCCATCTCTGGGCCATGCCGTAAGTTCTCGGAAGTCGCAAAGGCCCGCGAGCCGGGCCTCTCTCCAACAGCGCCCGGCCTACGTGCAGCAGCCTTTGCTCAGCGCAGCCGTTGCAGCAGCGCCGGGGTCGGGTAGCCGTCGGCCGGCAGGCCCAGGCTCTGCTGGAAGGCGCGCACGGCACGGCGGGTGTTGGCGCCGATGATGCCGTCGGCCGCGCCGGGCTCGTAGCCCTTGGCGGCCAGGCTTTCCTGCAGTTCGATGCGCTCGCTGCGGCCCAGCGGGCGCTCGTCCTTCGGCCAGGTGGCCTGCAGCGGTGCAGCGCCGTTCAGGCGCTGGCCGAGCAGGCCCACGGCCAGGGCATAGGATGACGAGTTGTTGTACTTGAGGATGGCGCCGAAGTTGCGGAACACCAGGAAGGCCGGGCCGCGATGGCCGGCCGGCAGCAGCAGGTAGCCGGTGTCGTCCGGGGCGACGCTGGGGGGCGTGCCCTTCACCCCGAACGCTTGCCACTGGGCGTAGGTCTTGCGGATCTCGGTGTCGGCCAGGGCGTAGTCGAAGCCGCTGGGCAGCGCCACCGGGATGCCCCAGGCGTGGCCCTTCTGCCAGCCGGAGGCCTGCAGGTAATGGGCGGCCGAGGCCAGGGCGTCGGCGCTGGAGTTCCAGATGTCGCGGCGGCCGTCGCCGTCGAAGTCCACGGCATGGGTCAGGTAGGTGGTGGGGATGAACTGGGTCTGGCCCATGGCCCCCGCCCAGGAACCGCGCAGGCCGGTGCTGGTGATGTCACCGCTCTGCAGTATCTGCAGGGCGGCCAGCAACTGGTCCTCGGCGAACTGCGGGCGGCGCCCCTCGTAGGCCAGGGTGGCCAGGGAGCGGATCACCGACTGTTCGCCCATGAACTGGCCGAAGCTGCTCTCCATGCCCCAGATGGCGACCAGCGTTTCGCGGTCGACGCCGTAGCGCTCCTCGATGGCGTCCAGCGTGGCGGCATGCTGGGCCAGCAGAGCCTGGCCCTTGCGCACCCGCACCGGCGAGATGGCGCCGTCCAGGTACTCCCACACCGGCCGGCTGAACTCCGGCTGGGCACGGTCGGCGGTCACCACGCTCATGTCCGGCGTCACGCCAGCGAAGACCTGGTCGAACAGGTCTTCCGGAATGCCGCTGGCGAGGGCCTTGAGGCGGAAGCGGTCGCGCCAGTCGTCGAAGCTCAGGGCGGGGGCCGGTTCGGCTTCTTCCTTGGCCACGGGCGCGCTCGGCTCGGCCTGCTGCGGCTGCGCGACGAGCTTGGCGGAGGTCAGCTGGGGGGCGGGATTCGGAGTCTCGGCGCAGGCGCCCAGGAAGATAGCGGCGCCGGCGAGCAGGCAGCTCAGGCGGCCATTGGCGGAAAGCTGGAACATCGAGGCCTCTCGGTCTTGCCAATCAGACCGCGACCTTACCATGCCGGGCGGTTTTCAGAACCCCGTCGGCGTCTCGCGGGTGGATCAGGCCGCGGATTTCACCAGGCCCAGAAAGCAGGAAGCCTCCCAGTGGGAGGCTTCGCGGCGGTAGCTGCCTTTGCCTTTCTTCGGCTGTTCCTGGCGGCTGCGGAACAGTGGCTGGGCGACGATGGACTTGGCCTTGTTCGGCCGCTTGGGGGCTTTCTTGCTCATCGGATGATCCTCAGCTGACCCGCGACGCTGCGGGCGGCGCGGACTATGCGCCGCTGTACGAAAAATGTCCAGTGGGCGGAAGGGGAGAGACGCGGTGCGCGCGGCGCACCCTACGGCGGGCACGTATTTCGTGGGGGGTTATTCGCTCAGCGCCAGGCGCTGGCCGGCCATCAGCAGGGCCAGGCGCGCCAGGCTGCTCCAGGGATCGCCGGCGGCCTGGCCCTTGACCTGTGCGTCGATGCGCTGTGCGTCGATCAGCAGCTGGTTCCAGCGCGCCGCGGTATGGCGCTGCAGCGCCTTGCCGACCAGCGGGCGGCGCTTGTCCCAGATCGGCGGGCGGGCCGCGGCGAAGGCCTTCTCCAGCGGTACGCCCTGGCTGAATTGCAGGGCCAGGCCGGCCAGCTGGCGCAACTCGCGGGACAGCATGACGACGATGAACAGCGGTTCCACGCCTTCGCCGCGCAAGCCTTCGAGGATGCGCAGGGCGTGGCTGGCCTCGCCGTTCAGCACGGCGTCTAC
Source organism: Pseudomonas sp. GD04015 (assembly GCF_029837675.1). Classification (NCBI taxonomy): domain Bacteria; kingdom Pseudomonadati; phylum Pseudomonadota; class Gammaproteobacteria; order Pseudomonadales; family Pseudomonadaceae; genus Pseudomonas; species Pseudomonas sp. GD04015. The sequence goes on from NZ_JAOEEE010000009.1 coordinate 108,996, forward strand.
CAGGCCGAACACGTCGTAGCGGGCGCTGTCGGCCACCGCCGCCTGCACGGTGCCGGCGTCGATCTGGTTGCCCTCGGCCAGAAGCTTGAGCTTCTCGATTTCCTGGGCGGCGGCCAGCAGGTTGCCTTCCACCCGCGCGGCGATCAGTTCGACCGCTTCCTGGGTGGCCGCCAGGCCGGCCTGGGACAGGCGCTGGCGGACCCAGTTGGGCAACTGGGCGACCTCGACCGGCCAGATTTGCACGAACTGGCTGTGCGGCCCATCGATCAGGGCCTTGGCCCACTTGGTCTTCTGCGTCGCGCCGTCGAGCTTGGGCAGGCTGATCAGCAGCACCGTGTCTTCCGGCGGGCGTCCCAGGTATTCGAGGATGGCGGCGGTGCCCTTGTCGCCGGGCTTGCCGTTGGCGATGCGCAGCTCGATCAGGCGCTTCTCGGCGAACAGCGACAGGCTGGCGCCGGCCTCGTAGAGCAGGCCCCAGTCGAAGCTGGCCTCGGCGTGGAACACCTGGCGCTCGCCGAAGCCCTGCTGGCGGGTGGCGGCGCGGATGGCGTCCTCGGCTTCCTGGCACAGCAGCGGCTCGTCTCCACTGACCACGTAGACCGGGGCCAGGCCGCCCTGCAGGTGTTTGCCGAGTTGTGCGCCGTTCAGTTTCATCGGAAGCGCTCGTGAAAAGGGCCGGTCGCCCGGCCCTTCTCGTCCTACTGGCTGATCGGCAGCTGGATCGGCGACTGCAGCGGCGCCGACTCCTGCTGGGCGCGGCGCGCGGCGGCAGCGGCCTCCGCCTCGGCGGCGGCGCGGGCCTCGGCTTCCTGCTGCAGCTGCTCGAGCTGGGCCGGGGTCAGCTGCTGCAGGCGCAGGGACAGCTGCTGGATCAGTTCACGGCGCATTTCCTGGCGCAGCTGGCCGGACTCCTGGCTGGAGCCGATCAGGTTGTTCTCGTCGTGCACGTAGACGCTCTGCACGGCCAGCCAGTCCTTGAACAGCAGCAGGTTCTTCTCGCCACGCACTTCGTAATCCAGGCGGGTGGTCAGCTGGTATTCGGCGCTGCGCGCGTTGCTGGTGAAGCTGGCGGTACGCTGGGTTTCCTGCTCGTTGGCCAGGTACAGGCGGTAGGGGGCGCCGTTGTGGACCTTCACGCCGCTGTTCTCGAGGTACTGTTTCAGTTGCTTGGCGGTTTCGCCGTAGGCGTTGCGCGCCTGCAGGTCGATTTCCCCGAGGGCGAACTCGCCGCCGCCGGTGCCGCGCAACTGGAAGCCGCAGGCGCTGAGCAGGACGGTGAGGCCGATGACCAGCATGTTCCGTTTCATCATTGTGTTTCCCCTTGAGAAACCGGCGCCGCAGCGCCGGGCTGAATCAGTTGGCGACCGTTTCAATTAGCGACGATGTTGACCAGCTTGCCCGGCACGACGATGACCTTGCGGATGGTCACGCCCTCGGTGAAGCGCAGCACGTTCTCGTTGGCGCGGGCGGCGGCCTCGACCTCCTCGCGGCTGGCGCTGGCCGGCACTTCGATCTGGCCGCGCAGCTTGCCGTTGACCTGGATGACCAGGATCAGGCTGTCCTGCACCAGGGCCGACTCGTCCAGTACCGGCCAGGCGGCGTCGATGACGGCGCCGGTCTTGCCCAGCTGTTGCCACAGCTCATGGCAGATGTGCGGGGTGATCGGCGCCAGCAGCAGGGCCACGGTCTCCAGGCCTTCCTGCAGCAGGGCGCGGTCCTGTTCGCTGGCGGTCGGGGCCTTCTCCAGCACGTTCATCAGGGTCATCACCTGGGCGATGGCGGTGTTGAACTTGTGGTGCTGGCCCACGTCGTTGCTGGCCTGCTTGATGGCCAGGTGGATGGCGCGACGCACGGCCTTCTGCTCGTCGGACAGCGAGGCCACGTCCAGCGCGCCCGGCAGGCCGGCGCTGACATGGCCGTGGGCCAGACGCCAGACGCGGCGCAGGAAGCGGTTGGCGCCTTCGACGCCGGCGTCCGACCACTCGCAGCTCATGTCGGGCGGCGAGGCGAACATCATGAACAGGCGGCAGGTGTCGGCACCGTACTGGTCGATCATGTCCTGCGGGTCGACGCCGTTGTTCTTCGACTTGGACATCTTCTCGGTGCCGCCGATCTCCACCGGCAGGCCGTCGGCCTTCAGCTTGGCACCGATAACCTTGGCCTTGGCGTCACGCTCGACTTCGACGTCGGCCGGGTTGAACCAGTCCTTGCCGCCGTTTTCCAGGATGCGGTAGTAGGTCTCGGCGACCACCATGCCTTGGGTCAGCAGGTTCTTGAACGGCTCGTTGGAGCTGACCAGGCCCTCGTCGCGCATCAGCTTGTGGAAGAAGCGCGCGTAGAGCAGGTGGAGGATGGCGTGCTCGATGCCGCCGATGTACTGGTCCACCGGCAGCCAGTGGTTGGCGGCCTGCGGGTCGACCATGCCGCCTTCGTAGTTCGGGCTGGCGTAGCGGGCGAAGTACCAGGAGGACTCCACGAAAGTGTCCATGGTGTCGGTCTCGCGCTTGGCCGCGGCGCCGCATTTCGGGCAGGTGCAGGTGTAGAACTCGGGCATCCTGGCCAGCGGCGAGCCGGCGCCGTCCGGCACCACGTCTTCCGGCAGCACCACCGGCAACTGGTCTTCCGGCACCGGCACGTCGCCGCAGCTCGGGCAGTGGATGATCGGGATCGGGCAGCCCCAGTAGCGCTGGCGGCTGATGCCCCAGTCGCGCAGGCGGAACTGGGTCTTGCGCGCGCCGTGGCCGCTGGCCTCCAGGTCGGCGACGATGGCGTCGAAGGCGGCGGTGAAGTCCTTGCCGTCGTACTTGCCGGAGTTGAGGGTGGTCAGGCCCTCCTTGTCGCCGTACCAGGCCTGCCATTCGGCGCTGGAGTATTCCTGGTCCGCGGCGGCGTAGACCTGCTTGATCGGCAGGCCATACTTGCTGGCGAACTCGAAGTCGCGCTCGTCGTGGGCCGGCACGGCCATCACGGCGCCTTCGCCGTAGCCCCACAGCACGTAGTTGGCGACGAACACCGGCAGCTTGTCGCCGGTCAGCGGATGGACGACGAACTGGCCGGTGGCCACGCCCTTCTTCTCCATGGTCGCCATGTCGGCCTCGGCCACGGAGCCGGCCTTGCATTCGGCGATGAAGGCCTGCAGTTCGGCGTTGTTCTCGGCGGCGCGCTGGGCCAGCGGGTGCTCGGCGGCCACCGCCACGTAGGTGGCGCCCATCAGGGTGTCGGGGCGGGTCGAGTAGACCTTCAGGCGGCCCTCGATGCCGATGCTGGCGACGTCGTAGTCGAACTCGATGTCGGCGCCGAAGCTCTTGCCGATCCAGTTGCGCTGCATGGTCTTGACCTGCTCGGGCCAGCCATCCAGCTCGTCGAGGCTGCTCAGCAGCTCTTCCGCGTAGGCGGTGATGCGGAAGTAGTACATCGGGATTTCACGCTTCTCGACCAGCGCGCCGGAGCGCCAGCCGCGGCCGTCGATGACCTGCTCGTTGGCGAGCACGGTCTGGTCGACCGGGTCCCAGTTCACGGTGCCGTTCTTGCGGTAGATCACGCCCTTCTCGAACAGGCGGGTGAACAGCCACTGTTCCCAGCGGTAGTAGTCCGGCTTGCAGGTGGTGACTTCGCGGGTCCAGTCGATGGCCAGGCCCAGCGATTTCAGCTGGGCCTTCATGTAGGCGATGTTCTCGTAGGTCCACTTGGCCGGGGCGACGTTGTTCTTCATCGCCGCGTTCTCGGCCGGCATGCCGAAGGCGTCCCAGCCCATCGGTTGCAGCACGTTCCTGCCCTGCATGCGCTGGTAGCGCGCGATCACGTCGCCGATGGTGTAGTTGCGCACGTGGCCCATGTGCAGCTTGCCGCTCGGGTAGGGGAACATGGACAGGCAGTAGAAGGTGTCCTTGCCCGGCTGTTCGGTCACGACAAAGGATTTCTGCGCGTCCCACTGGGCTTGGGCGGCGGCTTCGATTTCACGGGGCGAATACTGTTCGTGCATGGGCTTTCGGCGCTGAAAATGAGGGCTTGCGAGAAACGCCGTAGCATACATGACCCCCCCTGATTCAGGGAAACCCTGATTGTGCCGCGCCGCCGTTTGTCGCGGCGCCCGGCCTGCGGAGCGGCCGGCGCTAAGCTTGCCAGAGAGAGGCGCGCAGGTAGCGCCCGGTCGAGGTGGTGGATGGCAGAGTCGCGGGGTGCGGATGTCGGGGGCGGGCTCTACGAGCGGCTGCTGCAGCGCCTGGCGCTGGCCCTGGAGGAAGCGGACACCGCGACTCGCCTGCACGAGACGCCGCCGGACGAACTGGAGCTGCGCGGCCTGACCCCGGCGGAGCTGGAACTGATCCGCGCCTACCTGGACCGCGACCTCAACTGGCTGCGCGGCTGGCACGCCGCCGCCGAGGAGCTGGCGGTGATCGAGCAGTTGCCAGCGAACGCCGCGAAGCCGGTCGCCAGGCTGCCCAAGCGCGTGCTGGGCAAGCCGCTGCCGCGTGGCAAGCCGGTGCTGAAGAAACGCCAGCAGCTGTGCTGCGCCCTGTGCGGGGCGGTGGCCCAGATCCAGCGCGGCGAGGGCGTGCTGCCCTGTAGCGCCTGCGGCTCCAGGCTGTTCCGGGCGGGTCAACCTCGGTAGTCTCCATGGCCACTGGAGGTGTCCATGGAACTGCGCTTCATCCTCAAGCAACTGATCCTTCCGCCTGGCGGCCTGTTGCTGCTGATCCTGCTGTCCTGGCTGCTGTGGGCCTGGCTGGGGCGGCCGCGCCTGGCGACGCTGTGCCTGGCCGGCGGCCTGGGTGGGCTGTGGCTGCTCAGCCTGCCGGTGGTGGTGGAGTGGTCGGCCCGGCTGATCGAGCGCGAGCCGGCGCTGGCCGAGGCCGAATGGTCGCAGCTGGGGCAGCGCGCCGAGGCCATCGTGGTGCTCGGCTCGGGACGCGAGGAGGCCGACCCGGCCTGGGGCGGCGACCAGCCCAGCGTCACCGCCATCGAGCGCCTGCGCTACGCGGCGCGCCTGCACCGGGCCTCGCAGCTGCCGATCCTGATCAGCGGCGGCCTGCACTACGGCCAGCCGCCCAGCGAGGCGGCGATGATGGCCGAGGTGCTGCAGCGCGATTTCGGCGTGCCGACCCGCTGGCAGGAGGCGCGCAGCCGCACCACCTGGGAGAACGCGCAATTCAGCGCGGAGATGCTCAAGGCGCAAGGTGTGAGTCGCGTGGTGCTGGTGACCCAGGCGGCGCACATGCCGCGTTCGCGCTGGTGCTTCGAGCGCGCCGGGCTGGAGGTGGTGGCGGCACCGCTGGGCTTCCTCGGCGTGCCCAGCGAGCGCCCGCTGAGCGGCTGGCTGCCGGAGGGCAAGGCGCTGTGGCAGAACACCCGGCTGCTCAACGAGGCGATCGGGATGCGGGTCTATCCGCTGCTCTATCGCTGAGAGTCGGCGCGGTAGGAGCGAGCTTTGCTCGCGAACGCCTTGGCGGCTGCCGATGTTCGCGAGCGGGCTCGCTCCTACGTAGGGTGCGCCGCGCGCACCGTCGCTACATCAGCTCTGGCGACGTGCCCACAAGGCCCAACCCAGCAGCCCGACGCACAGCACCACCAGCGGCCAGGCGCGCCAGCGCAGGTAGGGCGTCAGCCCCTGCATCGACTGCACCTCGCCATACAGGACGGCCTGCTGGAACTGCGGAATCTGCGCCGTGATGCGGCCCTGCGGGTCGATCAGCGCGGTGACCCCGTTGTTGGTGGCGCGGATCATCCAGCGGCCCGATTCCAGGGCGCGCATCTGCGCCATCTGCAGGTGCTGCAGGGGGCCGATGGAGGTGCCGAACCAGGTGTCGTTGCTCACCGTCAGCAGCAGGTCGCTGCGCGCGGCCAGATCGGCGGCGAACTCCGGGTAGACCACCTCGTAGCAGATGAACGGCGCGATGCGCAGGCCCTTGGCCTGCAGCGGCGGCTGGTCGGTCGGGCCGCGGGCGAAGTCGGACATGGGCAGGTCGAAGAAGGCGATCAGGCCACGCAGCATGTCCTGCAGCGGCACGTATTCGCCGAACGGCACCAGGCGCTGCTTCAGGTAGGTGCCTTCGCCCCAGCCGGTGACGGTGATCGCGTTGTAGTAGCGCTTCTCGCCACGCTCGTTGGCCTGCCGCACCGGCACGCCGGTGATCAGCGCGGCGTCGCGGTCGGCGGCGACCCGGCCCATCACGCTCAGGTAGCCCTCGGCGAATTCCTTGAGTACCGGCACGGCGGTCTCCGGCCAGACGATCAGGTCGGCCGGCCGGCTGCTCAGGGTCATGTCGCGGTACAGGGCCAGCTGGGCGTCCAGCTGCGCCGGGTCCCACTTGAGGTTCTGCTCCACGTTGCCCTGCAGCGCGGCGACCTTCAGTGGTTCGCCACTGGCTGCGGTCCAGGCATGGCCGGAGAGCCCTAGGCCGGCGAGCCACGGCGCCAGCAGCAGGGCCACACCGGCGGCGAGCCGCACCTTGTCGTGGCGCAGGCGTGCCAGGTTGACCAGCAGCGCCGCGCTCAGCGCCAGCACCAGGGACAGCAGCCAGACCCCGCCGATGGGCGCCAGGCCGGCCAGCGGGCCGTGCATCTGGCTGTAGCCGACGTAGAGCCAGGGGAAGCCGGTGAGGAACCAGCCGCGGAACGCTTCCTGGGCCAGCCACAGGGCGGCGAAGGCCAGGGCGTCGGCGATCGGCGAGTCGTCGCGGCGCAGCCAGCGGACCCAGAGCCAGCCGGTCAGGGCGAACAGCAGGGCGAGTCCGGCGCAGAAGCCGAAGGTCAGGAAGCCGGCCAGGGCCGGCGAGGCGGCGCCATAGTCGTGGATGCTGACGTAGACCCAACTGGTGCCGCTGAGGAACAGGCCGAGCCCGTAGAGCCAGCCGCGCAGCAGGGCCTGGCGCGGCGACAGCCCGCGCATGCCGAGGTAGAACAGGGCGATGGCGACGATGGCCAGCGGCCAGATGTCGAGGGGAGCCAGGGCCAGGGTGGTGCAGGCGCCGCCGGCGATGGCCAGCAGGTTGCCCGGCCAGCCGGGTTGAGTGATCCAGCGCATCGTGCGTCCTTGATCGGGAAATCAGGCGGGCAAGGGTACTGGAAGGGCGGGAGGGCCGGAAGCGGGAGGCTGTGTGGGAGCGGCCGGGCGGCTTCCGGTTGGCCGCGAATCTTCGCAGGTGCCCTGTGGGAGCGGACTTGTCCGCGAAGCCTTCTATGGCCCCATTCGCGGCCAAGGCCGCTCCCACAGAAGGGCCGCTCCCACAGGAGGAGGGGCCCTGCGCCCTCTAGCGCTCCAGCGGGGTCAGGCGCAGCAGGTGGACCCGGCGGCTGTCGGCGTTGAGCACGCGGAAGCGGAATTCGCCGATCTCGGTCACCTCGTTGCGCTTGGGTAGGTGGCCGAAGGCGTTCATCACCAGGCCGCCGACGGTGTCGAACTCGCTGTCGGAGAATTCGCTGTCGAAGGCCTCGTTGAAGGCGTCGATCGGGGTCAGGGCCTTGACCAGGAAGTCGCCGGACGGCAGCGGCTTGATGTAGCTGTCCTCCTCGACGTCGTGCTCGTCCTCGATGTCGCCGACGATCTGCTCCAGCACGTCCTCGATGGTCACCAGGCCGGCCACGCCGCCGTATTCGTCGATGACCACGGCCATGTGGTTGTGGTTGGCGCGGAACTCGCGCAGCAGCACGTTGAGGCGCTTGGACTCCGGCACGAAGGTGGCGGGGCGCAGCAGGTCCTTGATGTTGAACGGCTTGTCCCGGTCCAGGATCAGCGGCAGCAGGTCCTTGGCCAGGAGGATGCCGATCACCTCGTCGAGGCTCTCGCCGATCACCGGGTAGCGCGAGTGGGCGGAGTCGACGATGGCGGGCAGGAACTCGGCCGGCGTGTTGCAGGCCTTGATGCTGACCATCTGCGAGCGCGGCACCATGATGTCGCGCACTTGCAGGTCGGCGACCTGGATGGCGCCTTCGACGATGGTCAGGGCCTCGCTGTCGAGCAGCTTGTTCTGGTGGGCTTCGCGCAGGACTTCCAGCAGTTCCTGGCGGTTTCTCGGCTCATGAGCAAAAGCCTGGGTCAGCTTGTTGAACCATGACTTCTGCTCGTTGCTCGATCGGTCTTCGCTCATGATGAGTCTCGGTGTCTTCCTATTCTTGTTCGGCGTACGGGTCGGGGTGACCCAGTTCGGCCAGCAATTCTCGTTCCAGCGCCTCCATCTCCTCGGCTTCCTCGTCTTCGAGGTGGTCGTAGCCGAGCAGGTGCAGGCAGCCGTGGATGACCAGGTGGGCCCAGTGGGCCTCGGCGGTCTTGCCCTGTTCGCGGGCTTCGCGCTCGACCACCGGCACGCAGATCACCAGGTCGCCGAGCAGCGGGATGTCGAGGATGCCTTCCGGCACCTCGGCGGGGAAGGACAGCACGTTGGTGGCGTAGTCCTTGTGCCGCCAGGTGTGGTTCAGCTCGCGGCCTTCCAGTTCGTCGACCAGGCGGATGGTCAGCTCGGAGTCGGCCGTGCGCTGGCGCAGCGCCAGCTCGCACCAGCGGCGCAGCTGCGCTTCGCTGGGCAGGTCGGTGGCGCTGGAGGCGTTCTGCAGGTCCAGTTCAAGCATCGCGCGGGTTGTCCCTGGCCGGCTGGCGCTCCTCGAAGCGCTCGTAGGCCTCGACGATGCGCTGCACCAGCGGGTGGCGCACCACGTCCTTGGGCTTGAAGTGGGTGAAGCTGATGCCCGGTACGTCCTTCAGCACTTCCATCACGTGGCTGAGGCCGGACTTGGTGCCGCGTGGCAGGTCGACCTGGGTGATGTCGCCGGTGATCACGGCAGTGGAGCCGAAGCCGATACGGGTGAGGAACATCTTCATCTGCTCGAGGGTGGTGTTCTGACTCTCGTCGAGGATGATGAAGCTGTTGTTAAGGGTGCGCCCGCGCATGTAGGCCAGCGGGGCGATCTCGATCACCTGCTTCTCGATCAGCTTGGCCACCGTCTCGAAGCCGAGCATCTCGTACAGCGCGTCGTACAGCGGGCGCAGGTAGGGGTCGATCTTCTGCGCCAGATCGCCGGGCAGGAAGCCGAGCTTCTCGCCCGCCTCGACCGCCGGGCGCACCAGCAGGATGCGTCGCACCTGCTCGCGCTCCAGGGCGTCCACGGCGCAGGCGACCGCCAGGTAGGTCTTGCCGGTGCCGGCCGGGCCGATGCCGAAGTTGATGTCGTTGTCGAGGATCGACTTGACGTAGCGCTGCTGGTTGGCGCCGCGCGGCTTGATCACGCCCTTCTTGGTGCGCAGGGCCACACCGGCGTCGGCCTTGCCGCTGTCCAGCGCCTCCAGACCGGACTCCTGCAGGTACAGGTGGACCATCTCCGGCGACAGCTCGGCACTCTTGGTCTCGCGGTACAGGCGGCGCAGCAGGTTCTCGGCGGACTGGGTGTGCTTGCTCGGGCCGACCAGTTCGAACTGGTTGCCACGGTTGCGAATCTCGATGGACAGGCGTTGCTCGATCAGGCGCAGGTGCTCGTCGAATTGCCCGCAGAGATTGGCGAAGCGATGAGCTTCGAAGGGTTCGAGGATGAAGCGATGCGGTTCTATGGGTGCGTTCAATGTGGTCTGTTGGCCGCCATTCGGCTGGGGGTGGTTGGCGAAGGATAACCCCGCGCGCTCCGGGGTGAAAGTTCGGGCGGCGGGGTTGGCATTGGCCATTGGTCGATCAGTTGAGTTGGATGAGGCTGCCGCGCAGGGAGTGGGGCAGGGCGCCGTCGATGTGCACGTCGACGAACTGGCCGATCAGCGCCGGGTTGTCCGAGCGGAAGTTGACGATGCGGTTGTTCTCGGTGCGGCCCTGGAGCATGCCCGGGTCCTTCTTCGAATAGTCGCTGACCAGGATGCGCTGGATGCTGCCGGTCATCTTGTGGCTGATCTCGTAGCCCTGCTGGTGGATGCGGCTCTGCAATATCTGCAGGCGCCGCTTCTTCACCTCGTCCGGGGTGTCGTCCACCAGGTCGGCGGCCGGGGTGCCGGGACGCGAGCTGTAGATGAAGGAGAAGGAGAAGTCGAAGCCGACGTCCTCGATCAGCTTCATGGTCTGCTCGAAGTCCTTCTCGGTCTCGCCGGGGAAACCGACGATGAAGTCCGAGCTGATGCAGATGTCCGGCACCGCGGCCTTAAGCCGGCGGATGCGCGACTTGTATTCCAGCGCGGTGTGGTTGCGCTTCATCGCCGCCAGCACGCGGTCCGAGCCGGACTGCACGGGCAGGTGGAGGAATTTGACCAGCTGCGGGATATCGGCGTGGGCCTGGATGATCGCGTCGGAGAACTCCAGCGGGTGGCTGGTGGTGTAGCGGATGCGCTCGATGCCGTCGATGGTCGCCACCGCGTAGAGCAGGTCGGCGAAGTCGCTGCCGTCGTGGCGGTAGCCGTTGACGTTCTGGCCGAGCAGGGTGACTTCCTTGACGCCCTTCTCCGCGAGCTGGGTGATTTCCAGCAGCACGTCGCCGAGCGGGCGGCTGACTTCCTCGCCGCGGGTGTAGGGCACCACGCAGAAGGTGCAGTACTTGCTGCAGCCTTCCATCACCGAGACGAAGGCGCTGGGGCCGTCGACGCGTGGCTCGGGCAGGCGGTCGAACTTCTCGATCTCGGGGAAGCTGATGTCGACCTGGGCCTTCTTGGTGCTGCGCGCGGCGTCGATCATCTCCGGCAGGCGGTGCAGGGTCTGCGGGCCGAACACCACGTCGACGTAGGGCGCGCGATCGCGGATGGCGGCGCCCTCCTGGCTGGCCACGCAGCCACCGACGCCGATCACCAGGTTCGGATTCTCCAGCTTCAGCTCGCGCCACATGCCCAGTTTGGAGAACACCTTTTCCTGGGCTTTTTCGCGGATCGAGCAGGTATTGAGCAGGATCACGTCGGCTTCCGCCGGGTTTTCCGTGACTTCAAGAGCCTGGTGTTCGCCCAGCAGGTCGACCATGCGCGAGCTGTCGTACTCGTTCATCTGGCAACCGTGGGTCTCGATATAAAGCTTCTTGGCCATCAGCGTGCATCGGGTGGTTCGAATGGACCGCGCATTATAGGGGGCGACCGACGAGCTTCCTAGCGTTGCCTGTCCGCACGCTGGTAAGATTCGCGCCCCCGATTTCCAGCGGTCCTCTATCCTCCTTCTATGAGCAAGCGCGAACCCATCTACAAGGTGATCTTCCTGAACCAGGGCCAGGTGTACGAGATGTACGCCAAGCAGATCTACCAGAGCGACCTGTGGGGCTTCCTGGAGGTGGAGGAGTTCGTCTTCGGCGAGCGCACCCAGGTGGTGGTCGACCCCAGCGAGGAGAAGCTCAAGGCCCAGTTCGAGGGCGTGGTGCGCAGCTTCGTGCCGATGCACTCCATCGTGCGCATCGACGAGGTGGAGCGGCTGGGCACGCCGAAGATCAGCGAGGCCAGGGGCGGCGGCAACGTGATGCCGTTCCCCATGCCGATCCCCGAGAAGTAGCGCACGCCGCCGCGCGGACTGGCCTCAGTTGGGCGCGAAGGCCGGCACCTGCGGGCTGATGCCGGTGCCCGGCGAGCCGGGTGTTGGGTTGAAGCCCGAGGGGTCCCTGTTGTCGAGGTTCTGCAGCTCCAGCAGGTAGCTGCGGAAGATCTGCCCCAGCACCTGGCTGGCGGCCTGCAGTTCTTCCCTGCCCATGCGCTCGGCCACCTGGTCGGCGCTGTCCATGGCTTCGTCGGAGCCGTTCACTGCCGCCATCTTCAGCACGATATAGGCCTGCACGTTGTTGGCCTGCACGCCCTCGCCACGGAAGAACATGGTGCCCAGGCGCAGCTGGGCCTGGGCGTTGCCCTGCAGCGAGGACTGCTCGAACCAGTGCATGGCCTGGGGCAGGTCGCGCGGCACGCGCTGGCCTTCGTAGTAGAGTTCGCCGAGTTCGTACTGGGCCTGGGCGTCGCCCTGGCGGGCGACCTCCTGGCAGGCTTCCACGGCCTGGGGCAGGTCTTCGGGGGCGGTGTTCAGCGAGCAGGGGCCCATGGCCGGCACCAGCAGCGAGTTGTCGCCCGCCTGGGCCAGCAGTGGGGAAACGAGCAGCAGGCAGCCCATGAAGAGCTTGCGGCCGGTGCATGTCATGAATCGGAACGCCTCGCGGAACGGTCGGGCCTCGTGCCCTGCCGGCGAAACGCGCCGGCCGTCACATTATGTATAAGCCGGAGCGTCGTTACAAAGCCTTTGCCGGATTCGGCCGCCGCCTCAGGCGAGCCTGGCGAAGGCCCGCTCCGCGGCGGCGAAGGTGATTTCCAGTTCCCGGTCGCCATGGGCGATGGAGGTGAAGCCGGCCTCGAAGGCGCTCGGGGCCAGGTACACGCCGCCTTCCAGCATCAGGTGGAAGAATCGCTTGAAGCGCTCGGCATCGCTACCCATCACGTCGCCGAAGGTGATGATGTCGTCGGCGCCGCTGAAGTACAGGCCGAACATGGCGCCGGCCTGGGTGGTGACGAAGGGTACGCCGGCGGCATCGGCGCGCTCCTGCAAGCCGGCCAGCATGCGGCTGGTGAAGTCGGTCAGCTCGGCGTGGAAGCCCGGGCGGCTGATCAGCTTGAGGGTGGTCAGGCCGGCCGCCATCGCCAGCGGGTTGCCCGACAAGGTGCCGGCCTGGTAGACCGGGCCGAGCGGGGCAACGCATTCCATGATCGCGCGCTTGCCGCCGAAGCAGCCGACCGGCATGCCGCCACCGACGATCTTGCCGAAGGTCGACAGGTCCGGGGTGACGCCGTAGTGGGCCTGGGCGCCGCCGAGGGCGACGCGGAAGCCGGTCATCACCTCGTCGAAGATCAGCACCACGCCGTGCTTGTCGCACTGCTCGCGCAGACCCTGGAGGAAACCGGGCGCCGGCGGCACGCAGTTCATGTTGCCGGCCACCGGCTCGACAATGATGCAGGCGACGGTCTTGCCGACCTCGGCCAGGGTCTGCTCGACGGCGGCCAGGTCGTTGTAGGGCAGGGTCAGGGTGTGCTTGGCGAAGTCCGCCGGCACCCCGGCCGAGCTGGGCACGCCTTGGGTCAGCAGGCCGGAACCGGCCTTGACCAGCAGGCTGTCGGAGTGGCCGTGGTAGCAGCCCTCGAACTTGATGATGGCATCGCGCCCGGTATAGCCCCGGGCCAGGCGGATGGCGCTCATGGTCGCCTCGGTGCCGGAGCTGACCATGCGCACCAGTTCCATGGACGGCACGATGGAGCAGACCAGGTCGGCCATTTCCACTTCCAGCGCGGTCGGCGCGCCGTAGGACAGGCCGTGCTCCAGCTGCTTGCGCACTGCGTCGAGCACCTCGGGGTGGCCGTGGCCGAGGATCATCGGGCCCCAGGAGCCGACGTAGTCGACGTAGCGCTTGTCGTCCTCGTCGATCACGTAGGCGCCTTCGGCGTGCTTGAAGAACAGCGGGGTGCCGCCGACGCTGCGGAAGGCGCGCACCGGCGAATTGACGCCGCCGGGGATGTGTTTCTGGGCGTTGGCGAACAGGGTTTCCGAACGGGACATGGCAGGTCTCTCTCGAATCAGCGATAGCGAATCAGGATGTGGCGAACAGCGCGCCGAAGGCGCGGGCGCGGGCCTCCACCTCGGCGGCGGAGGGCGCGGAGAACAGGGCGTGGATCACCGCCAGCAGGTCGGCGCCACGGCGGATCAGGTCGGCGCCGTTGTCCAGGCTCACGCCGCCGATGGCGGTGATCGGCAGGGCGAAGCGGGCGCGGGCCTGTTCCAGCAGCTCGGGGGTGGCGCTTGGCGCGCCGGGCTTGGTCTGCGACGTGAAGAAGCGGCCGAAGGCGATGTAGCTGGCGCCCTCGGCGACCGCCGTCGCGGCCAGCTCCAGGCTGGCGTGGCAGGTGCCGCCGATGACCGCGCGCGGGCCGAGCAGGGCGCGGGCGGCGGCCAGGGAGCCGTCCTCCTGGCCCAGGTGCAGGCCGACGCCGAGGCGGGCGGCCAGTTCGGCGTCGTCGTTGATGATCAGGTCGGCGCCGTGACGTGCGCACAGCTCGGCCAGGGCCTCGGCCTCGCGCAGGCGACGGGCGGCGTCGCCGGATTTGTCGCGGTACTGCAGCAGGCGCGCGCCACCTTTCAGCGCCGCTTCCACGTAGGGCAGCAGCCGGCCGTCGGCCAGCAGCTGGCTGTCGGTGATGGCGTAGAGGCCGCGCAGTGGCCGGCTCACGAACGGCGCCTCACTGGCAGAAGTCCAGCGGCAGGCGGCGCGGCACGAACTGGCCGTGCCCCGGCTGCTCGGCGTCGCGCAGGGTGCGCCAGGTGTAGTCGAGGGCCGAGCGCACGGCGCTGACCGTTTCCTCGCCCAGGGCCAGGCGGCCGGCCAGGGTGCTGGCCAGGGTGCAGCCGGAGCCGTGGTAGCTGCCCGGCAGGCGTGCGCAGGTGAAGGTGTGGCGTTCGCCGCCACGCACGTAGAGGCGGTTGTGCACTTCGGCCTCTTCGCCGTGGCCGCCGGTGATCAGCAGGTTCCGGCAATAGGGGGAGAGCTTTTCGGCGCACTCGTCCGCGGTGCCCTCGGGCAGCTCTGCGAGGATGCGCGCCTCCGGCAGGTTCGGCGTGGCCGCCGCGGCGATCGGCAGCAGGCGCTCGCGCATGGCGTAGCCGACGTCGTCCTTGCCCAGCGAGCCGCCGCCGCCGGCGCGCAGCACCGGGTCGCAGACCAGCGGCACGCCGGGCAGCGACTGCATGATCTCGACCACGGTGTCGACCATATCCACCGAGCCGAGCATGCCCAGCTTGACGGCGGCCACCGGCAGGTCGGCGATGATGGCGCGGGCCTGGGCCAGCACCCAGTCGCGGTCGAGCACGCGGAAGTCGGAGACGTTGACGGTGTCCTGCACGGTCAGCGCGGTGACCGCCGGAGCGGCGTGGCAACCCTGGGCGAGCAGGGCTTCGATGTCCGCCTGCAGGCCGGCACCACCGGAAGGGTCGTGGCCGGACAGGCAGAGGACGACGGGACGGGAGTTGTGTCTGTTCATGGCCGGCGAGCTTACCACCTGGCGGCGAGGTGGCCCAATCGGCGGGGCGCGACATCTTGCTCCGGGGCGGCGGATTTTTCCCCGGGGCCCTGTGATAGAGTGCCGCCCATACCAATTAGAAGGGTTACGCGCGCCGCGCCAAGAGCCTGCTCACGATCAGCTGCGTTTCGGCTGAGTGGCGTTGAAAACGGCTTCGGAATGTTCGTTTACACCACGTAAACGCTGCTTCCCCAGCCATTTCGCCACCCGCTCGCAGGATCGTGAACAGGCTCCCGGGAGAAGAGGGCTCCGGGCGGCCACGCGAGACCCATGCGGGGCTGCATGCGTGTCTGCATTTTTCTCATCCTGTTCGCCTGGACCTGGCTGGCGCATGCCGTCGAGTTCGACGAGCGCACCCGCTACCTGGCGCTGGGCTCGGACATGCAGGTGTTCGAGGACGTGCGCGGCGACGCGAGCATCGAAGATGTCGGCTCGGCGGCCCTGGACGCCGGCTTCCGCGACAACCCGGGGCCGGTGCTCAACGCTGGCTACTCGCGCTCGGTGTTCTGGCTGCGGGTCGACCTGACCTACGCGCCGACCGCGGCCTCCGGTCCCAAGGCATGGCTGCTGGAGCTGGCCTATCCGCCGCTCGATCATCTCGAGGTCTACCTGCCCGACGGTGTCGGCGGCTACCGGTTGATCGCGCGCACCGGGGACGCTCAGCCCTTCTCCAGCCGGCAGATCAAGCAGAACAACTACCTATTCAACCTCGAACTGATTCCCGGGCAGACCCAGCGCGTGTACCTGCGCGCGCAGAGCCAGGGCTCGATGCAGCTGCCGCTGGGGCTGTGGTCGCCGGACGCTTTCATCGAGGCGCAGCCGGCGCGGATCTACACCCTCGGCATCATCTACGGCGTGCTGCTGGCGATGCTGATCTACAACCTGTTCATCTTCCTCGCCGTCCGCGACACCAGCTACCTCTACTATATCCTCTACATCGCCTCGTTCGGCCTGTACCAGGTGTCGGTCAACGGCGCCGGCGTGCAGTACTTCTGGCCGGACAACCCCTGGTGGGCCAACGCGGTCACGCCGTTCCTGATCGGCGCGGCGGCGCTGTTCGGCTGCCAGTTCGCCCGCAGCTTCCTGCAGACCCGGGCGCACAGCCCGTGGGTCGACCGCCTGCTGTGTCTGCTGATGGCGGTCGGCGCGCTGGTGATGGTGCTGGCGCTGACCAGCAGCTACGCCGTCGCCCTGCGCCTGGCCACCTCGCTGGCGCTGGCCTTCACCGTGGTGATCTTCAGCGCCGGCGTGCTGGCCTGGCTGCGCGGCATGCGCGTGGCGCGCTACTTCATCATCGCCTGGACGGCCTTCCTCGCCGGCGGGGTGATCAACACCCTGATGGTGCTGGGCTTCCTGCCCTATACCTTCTTCACCATGTACGCCAGCCAGTTCGGTTCGGCGCTGGAGGTGGGGCTGCTGTCCCTGGCCCTGGCGGACCGCATCAACGCGATGAAGGAGGAGCGCACGCGCATCCTCCAGGAGGCCGGGCGCGAACTGGAGTCGCTCAACCGCGAACTGGCCGACAGCAACCGGGTCAAGGACGAGTTCCTCGCCACCGTCACCCACGAGCTGCGCACGCCGATGAACGGCGTGATCGGCTCGCTGGAGCTGATGCAGACGGTGCGGCTCGACGTGGAGCTGGAGCAGTACCAGCGCACCGCCTCCAGTTCGGCGCGCGACATGATGCGCATGGTCGACGACATCCTTGCACTCACCGAGCTGCAGGCCGGCAAGCTCCACCTGCGGCGGGAGCCGTTCAGCCTGCGCGGCCTGGTCGACGGCCTGCGCGTGCAGTACGCCGGCAGGGCGGAGGAGCGGGGGCTGGCCTTCGTGGTCGAGGTGGACGACAACCTCCCCGACACCCTGGAAGGCGATTCGGCCAGGCTGAGCCAGGCCGTGGGCTACCTGCTGGACAACGCCATCAAGTTCACCCACCAGGGCCAGGTCGCCCTGCGCATCGGCGCGGCCGGGCCGCTGGCCGACAACGTGCCGCTGCGCATCGAGGTGCGCGACACCGGCATCGGTTTCGTCGCCTCGGACGAGGCCGGCCTGTACCAGCGCTTCCACCAGCTGGACGGCTCCACCACCCGGCAGTACGGCGGGCTGGGCATCGGCCTGGCGATCTGCCGCCAGCTGGTCGACCTGCTCGGCGGCGACCTCCGGCACCAGTCGCAGCCGGGGCAGGGCAGTGTCTTCACCATCGCCGTTCCGCTGGACCTGCCAGCCCAGCGCCTGCCGGACATCGTGGCCGCCTCCCGGCGCGCCGCCGGTCCGCCGCAGCGCCGGCCCGAGCAATGCACCGTGCTGGTGGTCGAGGACAACTCGATCAACCAACTGGTGACCCGCGGCATGCTGCTCAAGCTCGGCTACCGGGTGCGCACCGCCGACAACGGCGCCGAGGCCCTCGGCGTGGTGCGTGGCGAGCCGGTCGACGCGGTGCTGCTGGACTGCCAGATGCCGGTGATGGACGGCTTCGCCACCTGTCGCGCCCTGCGCAACCTGCCCGGCTGCGGCGAAATTCCGGTGCTGGCCATCACCGCCCACAGCCACAGCGGCGACCACGAGCGCTGCCTGGCGGCGGGCATGAGCGATTACCTGGTCAAGCCGGTGAAATTCCTCGAACTCCAGGCCCTGCTGCACGACTGGGTGCTGTGCCGGGCGCCTTGAACCGATAGCCACAATGATCTGGCCATGATTTGGCCGAATCGTCGTTTTCATCAAGAAGTGAATCGTGATTCACTGAGCTGAATTCATGAACACGGATTCAGCTCATGGCCTATCGCACCACCACCGCCCGCCTCGATCGCGCCCAGGAGCTGCGCGAACGCATCCTCGTCTGCGCCCATGCCCGGGTCGCCGAGGGCGGCTTCGCCAGCCTCACCATGCAGGCCCTGGCCGAGGACGCGGGCATCGCCACCGGCAGCCTGTACCGCCACTTCAGCGGCAAGGGCGAGCTGGCGGCGGAAGTCTTCAGCAACGCCTGCCGCGTCGAGGTCGACGTGCTTGCCGAAATCCTCCGTGGCCCCGGCAGCGCGTCCAAACGCCTGGCCGCGGGCCTGGAGCAGTTCGCCGCCCGCGCCTGGCACAGTCGGCGCCTGGCCTTCGCGCTGATCGCCGAGCCGGTGGAGCCGGAAGTCGACGAGCAGCGCCTGCTGTTCCGCGAATCCTACGCCGAGCTGTTCGTCGACCTGCTGGAGGAGGGCGTGCGCACCGGCGAATTCCGCGTCACCCAAGTGAACCTGGTGGCCGCCTGCCTGGTGGGCGCCATCGCCGAGGCCCTGGTCGGCCCGCTGTCCCCACCGGCCCGCGCGGCCCGCGACGCCGGCCTGCCGTCGGCGGACCTGGCCACCGTCAGCCAAGCCCTGATCACCTTCTGCCTGCGCGCCGTCGGCGCCCCGGAGTCCTGAGCATGTCCCTGCAGTCACTCGCCGAAACCCACGAAGTGTTCAATCAGGTGCCGTCGCTGGACGGCGCCAACCTGTACCGCACCGACCTGCCGCTGCAGGAGTGGATTCGCCGCTACGGCGGCGGCTGGGCGGAGGACCGCCTGGACACCTACGGCGCCCTGGCCGGCGGCCCGCTGATGCAGGCCGGCTTCCTGGCCAACGAGCACAAGCCGGAGTTCAAGAGCCACGACCGCTACGGCAACCGCATCGACCTGGTGGAATTCCACCCGGCCTACCACGAGCTGATGCGCACCGCCGTCGAGCACGGCCTGCCGTCGCTGCCCTGGGTAGACCCGCGCGCCGGTGCCCACGTCGCCCGCGCCGGCCTCACCTACCTGCACAGCCAGGCCGAGGCCGCCAGCGGCTGCCCGCTGACCATGACCTTCGCTGCCGTGCCGGCGCTCAGGCTGCAGCCGAATGTCGCCGAGCAGTGGCTGCCGAAGGTCCTCGCCACCCAGTACGACCCGCGCAACGTGCCGATGGAGCAGAAGGCCGGCGTCACCATCGGCATGGCGATGACCGAGAAGCAGGGCGGCACCGACGTGCGCGCCAACACTACCCGCGCCTACCCGGTGGGCGTCGGCGGCCCGGGCGAGGCCTACGAACTGGTCGGCCACAAGTGGTTCTGCTCGGCGCCCATGTGCGACGCCTTCCTGACCCTGGCCTACACCGACAAGGGCCTGTCCTGCTTCCTGCTGCCGCGCCACCGCCCGGACGGCACGCGCAACCAGTTCTACGTGCAGCGCCTGAAGAACAAGCTGGGCAACTGGGCCAACGCCTCCAGCGAAGTGGAATACCGCGGTGCCTTCGCCTGGATGCTCGGCGAAGAGGGCAGGGGCGTGCCGACCATCATCGAGATGGTGTCCATGACCCGCTTCGACTGCATGGTCGGCTCCAGCAGCCTGATGCGCCAGGCGCTGACCCAGGCCGCGCACCACTGCGCCCACCGCAAGGTCGGCGGCAAGCTGCTGGCCGATCAGCCGCTGATGCAGAACGTGCTGGCCGACCTGGCCCTGGAGAGCGAGGCCGCCCTGGCCCTGTGCATGCGCATGGGGCGCGCCCTCGACCACCAGCACGACGAGCAGGAGGACAAGTTCGCCCGCCTGGTCACCGCCGTGGGCAAGTACTGGATCTGCAAGCGCGCCCCGGAGATGGTCTACGAGGCCAGCGAATGCATGGGCGGCGCCGGCTACGTCGAGGAAACCATCATGCCGCGGCTGTACCGCGAGGCGCCGGTCAACTCGATCTGGGAAGGCTCGGGTAACGTGCAGTGCCTGGACGTGCTGCGTGCCCTGTCCAAGGAGCCGGGCGTGCTCGACGCGCTGTTCGTCGAGCTGGGCGATGGCCACGGTGACGCGCGCCTGAAGGCGCATATCCAGCAGCTCAGGAACGACTTCGCCGACACCGCCGACATCCAGTTCCGCGCCCGCCAACTCACCGAGGACGTGGCCGTGGCTCTGCAGGCCAAGCTGCTGCTGGAGGCCGGCAACAGCGTGGTGAGCGACGCCTTCATCGCCAGCCGCCTGGCCGGACGCGGCCGGGTCTACGGCACCCTGCCGCGTGGGGTGGATGTGGAGGCGTTGGTGGCGCGTTCGACGCCGCACCTGGCCTGACGCCGTGGGCCGCTGTCTGGGCTTGTCTGAGTGAATTTTAGGAGTACTATGTAGGCACGTGTCTACATAGTGGTGCGTGCCATGCAAACCATACTCACCAGCCGTGAATTCAATCAGGATGCCAGCGGCGCCAAGCGCGCCGCCAACCAAGGGCCGGTGTTCATCACCGACCGTGGTCGGCCGGCGCATGTGCTGCTCAGCATCGAGGAGTACCAGCGCCTGACCGGCGGCCCCGGCAGCATCGTCGACCTGTTGGCCATGCCGGGCGTCGAGGACATCGAGTTCGAGGCGCCGCGTGCGCAGGGGCTGGCGCGTCCGGTGGACCTGTCCTGATGTTCGTGCTCGACACCAATGTGGTGTCAGAGCTGCGCAAGGCGAAAAGCGGCAAGGCCGACCCGCGTCTGGTGGCCTGGGCGCAGCGCCTGCTGCCCGGGCAACTGTTCATTTCCGCGATCACCGTGCTGGAGCTGGAAACCGGCGTACTGCTGGTGGAGCGCCGCGACCCGCAGCAGGGCGCCATGCTCCGCGCCTGGCTCGATGGCCATGTGCTGCCGGGTTTTGCCGGGCGCATCCTGCCGGTCGACAGCGCCGTGGCGCAGCGCTGCGCCCGCTTGCATGTCCCCGATCCGCGCGCCGAGCGCGATGCCCTGATTGCTGCAACGGCGCTGGTGCATGGCATGACGGTGGCTACGCGCAATACCACGGATTTCGTACCGACCGGGGTGGCGTTGCTCAATCCTTGGGAGTTCGCGTGACGGGGATGATGGTTGGGCGTGATGGCGTTATGCGACTAACCTGACTCTGCTTGTATTCTTGACCCACCTTGCAGTTGAAGCAGGATGCTTGTCCATGTCGAAGGAAGACCCTAGCAGCCGCTTCTTCGCGCATTCCACTGCGCGAGAGGATTGCAGCGACTGGCAGCCACTGGCCGAGCACCTGCAGGCCGTCGCCCACCTGGCGGGAGAGAAGGCGGCTATTTTCGGTGGTAGCGAGCTGGCCGCGCTGGCCGGCCTGTTGCACGACCTGGGCAAGTACACCGAGGAGTTCCAGCGGCGCATCGCGGGCGATGCCATCCGCGTCGATCATGCCACCCGCGGGGCCATGCTGGCGGTGGAGCGTTACGGGGCGCTCGGCCAGTTGCTGGCCTATGGCATCGCCGGCCACCATGCGGGCCTGGCCAATGGTCGCGAGGCTGGCGAGCGCACGGCCCTCGGCGATCGTCTCAAGGGGCTCGATCTGCCAAGGCTGCTGGAGGCCTGGCAGGCGGAAATCGAACTGCCCGAGCGCCTGCAGCCGCCACCGCTCAAGCCGCGCCCGGAGCGCGGTTTCTTTCAGCTGGCCTTTCTCGGGCGGATGCTGTTCTCCTGCCTGGTCGATGCGGACTACCTGGATACCGAAGCCTTCTACGAGCGTATCGAGGGACGACAATCCCTGCGTGAGCAGTCACGGCCGTCCCTGGTCGAGCTGCGAGAGGCTCTCGACCGGCATCTGGCGGCATTCAAGGGCGATACGCCGGTCAATCGCCTGCGCGGGGAGATACTGGCCGGTGTGCGTGGCAAGGCGAGTGAGCAACCCGGGCTGTTTGCCCTGACGGTGCCCACGGGCGGCGGCAAGACCCTGGCCTCCCTGGCTTTCGCCCTGGATCACGCGCTGGCCCACGGTCTGCGTCGGATCATCTACGTGATCCCCTTCACCAGTATCGTCGAGCAGAACGCGGCCGTGTTCCGCCGAGCCCTGGGCGAGTTCGGCGAGCAGGCGGTGCTGGAGCATCACAGTGCGTTCGTCGACGACCGGGGCAAGAGCCTGGAAGCGAAGCGCAAGCTGAGCCTGGCGATGGAAAACTGGGATGCGCCGATCGTGGTGACCACGGCCGTGCAATTCTTCGAGAGTCTGTTCGCAGACCGGCCGTCCAAGTGTCGCAAGTTGCACAACATCGCCGGCAGCGTGGTGATTCTGGACGAGGCGCAGACCCTGCCGCTCAAGCTGCTGCGGCCCTGCGTCGCCGCTATCGACGAGCTGGCGCTCAACTACTGTTGCAGCCCCGTGCTCTGCACCGCCACCCAGCCGGCCCTGCAGGCGCCGGATTTCGTCGGCGGATTGCAGGGCGTGCGTGAGCTGGCGCCCGAGCCGCAGCGGTTGTTCCGGGACTTGGAACGGGTGCGGGTGCGGTCACTGGGCGTGCTCGATGATGCGGCCCTGACCGAACAGATCGCCCGTCGCGAGCAGGTGTTGTGCATCGTCAATAACAGGCGACATGCCCGGGCGCTCTACGAGTCGCTTGCCGGGTTGCCCGGCGCCCGCCATCTCACCACCCTGATGTGCGCCAGGCACCGTAGCCAGGTGCTGGCCGAGGTTCGCCAACTGCTGCAGGCAGGCGAGCCCTGTCGCCTGGTGGCCACTTCGCTGATCGAGGCCGGGGTGGACGTGGACTTCCCCGTGGTACTGCGTGCCGAGGCCGGGCTGGACTCCATCGCCCAGGCCGCGGGGCGCTGCAACCGCGAAGGCCGGCGGCCACTGGCCGAGAGCGAGGTACTGGTGTTTGCCACGGCCAATCCCGACTGGGCGCCGCCCGAAGAACTCAAGCAGTTTGCCCAGGCTGCTCGCGAAGTGATGCGCCTGCATCCGGACGATTGCCTGTCCATGGCGGCCATCGAGCGCTATTTCCGCCTGCTCTACTGGCAGAAAGGCGCGGCTGAGCTGGACGCCGGCAACCTGCTCGGGCTGATCGAGAAAGGCCGGCTCGACGGCCTGCCGTACGAGACCCTGGCCAGCAAGTTCCGCATGATCGACAGCCTGCAACTGCCGGTGATCATCCCTTTCGATGACGAGGCCAGAGCCGCCCTGCGCGAGCTGGCATTCGCCGATGGCTGCGCCGCCATCGCCCGTCGCCTGCAACCCTACCTGGTGCAGTTGCCGCGCCAGGCCTATCAGGCGCTGCTGGAGGCCGGTGCGATCCAGCCGGTGGCCGGCGAGCGCTATGGCGAGCAGTTTATGGCGCTGGTCAACCCTGATCTGTATCACCAGCAGTTTGGGCTGCACTGGGATAATCCGGCCTTTGTCAGTAGTGAGCGGCTATGTTGGTAGTCGAGGCGTGTAGCAGCGACTCGGCTTGGATGATGTGAAAAGGAGGGCCGATGGCCTACGGAATTCGCTTGATGGTCTGGGGCGAGCGCGCCTGTTTCACCCGACCGGAAATGAAGGTGGAACGAGTCTCCTACGACGTGATCACCCCGTCGGCCGCACGCGGCATTCTCGAGGCTATCCACTGGAAACCGGCGATTCGCTGGGTGGTGGATCGCATCCAGGTGCTCCGGCCGATCCGCTTCGAATCCATCCGGCGCAACGAGGTCGGTGGCAAGCTGTCCGCCGCCAGCGTCGGCAAGGCGATGAAGGCCGGGCGTATCGATGGCCTGGTGAGTCTGGTCGAGGAGGATCGTCAGCAGCGCGCCACTACCCTGCTGCGCGATGTCGCCTACGTCATCGAGGCGCACTTCGAGTTGACCGACCGGGCCGGCGCCGACGATACGGTGGGCAAGCACCTGGATATCTTCAATCGCCGCGCGCGCAAGGGGCAGTGTTTCCATGCGCCCTGCCTGGGTGTGCGCGAGTTCCCGGCCAGCTTCCGGTTGCTGGAGGAGGGCGGTGCGGAGCCGGCAGCCGATACTTCCCTGTGCGGCGAGCGCGATCTGGGCTGGATGCTGCATGACATCGACTTCGCCGATGGCATGACCCCGCATTTCTTCCGTGCCCTGATGCGCGACGGGCTGATCGAGGTGCCGGCGTTCAGGGCGGCGGAGGTCAAGGCATGATCCTCTCGGCCCTCAACGATTATTACCAGCACCTGCTGGAGCGGGATGAGGAGGGTATCTCGCCCTTCGGCTACAGCCAGGAGAAGATCAGCTACGCCCTGCTGTTGTCCGCGCAAGGGGAGCTGCTGGACGTGCAGGATATTCGCTCGCTCTCCGGCAAGAAGCCGCAGCCCAGGAGCCTGAGCGTGCCGCAGCCGGAGAAGCGCACCTCGGGCATCAAGTCCAATGTGCTCTGGGACAAGACCAGCTATGTGCTAGGCGTGAGCGCCAAGGGCGGCGAGCGTACCTTGCAGGAGCACGAAGCCTTCAAGGTGCTGCACCGGCAGATACTGGCCGGGGAAAGCGACCCCGCCCTGCAGGCCTTGCTCAGGTTCTTCGAACGTTGGCAGCCGGAGCAGTTCCAGCCGCCGTTGTTCAGCGAAGACATGCTCGACAGCAACCTGGTGTTCCGCCTGGACGGCCAGCAACGCTACTTGCACGAGACCTCTGCGGCGCAGGCGGTGCGTGCCCGGCTGCTGGCCGATGGCGACAGCCGCGAGGGGCTGTGCCTGGTCAGCGGCCAGCGCCAGCCGCTGGCGCGCCTGCATCCGGCAGTCAAGGGCGTCAATGGCGCACAGAGTTCGGGAGCCTCCATCGTCTCTTTCAACCTCGATGCCTTTTCCTCCTACGGCAAGAGTCAGGGCGAGAATGCGCCGGTCTCCGAACAGGCCGCCTTCGCCTACACCACGGTGCTCAACCATTTGTTGCGGCGCGACGAGCACAACCGCCAGCGCCTGCAGATCGGCGATGCCAGTGTGGTGTTCTGGGCACAGGCCGCCACTCCCGCGCAGGCGGTTGCCGCCGAGGCGACCTTTTGGAGCTTGCTGGAGCCACCCGCCGACGATGGCCAGGAAGCGGAAAAGCTGCGTGGCGTGCTGGATACCGTGGCCCAGGGCAGGCCCTTGCAAGCACTCGATCCGCAACTCGAGGAGGGCACCCGCATGTTCGTGCTGGGGCTGGCACCCAATGCCTCGCGGCTGTCCATTCGCTTCTGGGAAACGGGCAGCCTGGATACGTTCGCCAAGCGTCTGAGCGAGCATTTTCGAGACTTGCACATCCAGCCCTTGCCGTGGCGGCGTGCGCCATCGGTCAAGTATCTCCTTCTGCAGACTGCGCCTGATCGCAGTGGCAAGAAGAAGGACGAAGACGTACCCCCGCAACTGGCCGGTGAAATGACCCGCGCCATCCTCACCGGCAGCCGCTATCCGCGCAGCCTGCTGGCGACCCTGATCATGCGCATGCGGGCCGACGGCGACGTCTCTGGCATGCGCGTTGCGCTGTGCAAGGCCGTGCTCGCCCGCGAGGTGCGCTTGAGCGGCAAGACCCACCAAGAGGAGCTACCCATGAGTCTCGACAAGGACGCCAGCAACCCCGGTTATCGCCTGGGGCGGCTGTTCGCCGTACTGGAAAGCATCCAGCGCGCTGCCCTGGGCGACAAGGTCAATGCCACCATCCGCGATCGCTACTATGGCGCCGCTTCCGCCACCCCGGCCACGGTCTTCCCGATGCTGCTGCGCAACACCCAGAACCACCTGGCCAAGTTGCGCAAGGACAAGCCTGGACTGGCGGTGAACCTGGAACGTGATATCGGCGAAATCATCGGCGCTATGCCGAGCCAGTTCCCGCGTAGCCTGCGCCTGGAAGACCAGGGCCGCTTCGCCATCGGCTACTACCAACAGCGTTTCACCCGCGACACCCATTCCACCGAGCCTGCCGAGCAAGGAGCAGAAGAATGACCGCCATCGCCAATCGCTACGAATTCGTCTACCTGTTCGATGTCAGCAACGGCAATCCCAACGGCGACCCGGATGCTGGCAACATGCCGCGCCTCGACCCGGAAACCAACCAGGGGCTGGTCACCGACGTTTGCCTCAAGCGCAAGATCCGCAACTACGTCAGCCTGGAACAGGAAGGCGCTCCCGGCCATGCCATCTACATGCAGGAAAAATCCGTGCTGAATAACCAGCACAAGCAGGCCTACGAGGCGCTCGGCATCGAGTCGGAGGCGAAGAAACTGCCCAAGGACGAAGCCAAGGCGCGCGAGCTGACCGCCTGGATGTGCAAGAACTTCTTCGATGTGCGCGCCTTCGGCGCGGTGATGACCACCGAGGTCAATGCTGGCCAGGTGCGGGGGCCGATCCAGCTGGGGTTCGCCACCTCCATCGACCCGGTACTGCCGCTGGAGGTGTCCATCACCCGCATGGCGGTGACCAACGAAAGGGATCTGGAGAAGGAACGCACCATGGGCCGCAAGCATATCGTGCCCTACGGCCTGTACCGCGCCCACGGTTTCATTTCCGCCAAGCTGGCCGAGCGCACCGGTTTCTCCGAGGACGATCTGGAGTTGTTGTGGCGCGCGCTGGGCAATATGTTCGAGCACGACCGCTCGGCGGCGCGTGGCGAGATGGCTGCGCGCAAGCTGATCGTCTTCAAGCACGAGCACGCCATGGGCAATGCCCCGGCTCATGTGCTGTTCGACAGCGTCAAGGTCGAGCGGGTGGAAGGGACGGCGGATACGCCGGCGCGCGGTTTCCAGGATTACCGCGTCAGCATCGATGCCGAAGCCCTGCCCCAGGGTGTCAGCGTGCGCGAGCACTTCTAGCCACGGGAGCGGGCGGCCATGGAAGACGACGATCTCATCCCCCTGTCCGCCCTGCAGCACTACCTCTACTGCCCGCGCCAGTGCGCGCTGATCCATGTCGAGCGGCTGTGGGCGGAGAACCGTCAGACCGCCGAAGGCCGGTTGCTTCACCAGCGCGCCGACCAGCCCCTGGTGGAGCAACGGCATGGTGTGCGTAGCGTTACCGCCATGCCCCTGCTCAACCTGGAACTGGGCATCACGGGCGTGGCCGATATGGTCGAGTTCCGTGTTACTGACGAGGGCGAACGCGCCTACCCGGTGGAATACAAGCGCGGTCGGCCCAAGGCCCATCGCGCCGACGAGGTGCAGCTCTGCGCCCAGGCCCTGTGCCTGGAGGCGATGCTCGGCAAGCCGCTGGCGGAGGGCGCGCTGTTCTATGGGAAGACCCGGCGGCGCAAGGTCGTCCCCTTCGACGATGAACTACGCCGGCTGACCCTGCAGGTCATCCAGGCGACGCGCGAGCTGTTGGCCGCAGGAAGCACGCCCTTGGCCGAGTACCAGGCCAAGCGTTGCGACTCCTGTTCGCTGATCGACCTGTGCCAGCCCAGGTTGCTCGAACGCAGCGCTAGCGTCGAAAGTTGGCTACGCCTGCAATTCAAGGAGGAGTGAGAGATGCGGCGACAGCTCAATACCCTGTACGTCACCACCGAGGGTGCCTGGCTGAGGAAGGATGGCGCCAATGTGGTCATGGAGGTGGAGGGTGAAATCCGTGGGCGCCTGCCGGCCCATATGCTCGAAAGCCTGGTGTGCATCGGACGTGTGCTGGTATCGCCGCCGCTGCTGGGATACTGTGCGGAGCAGGGCATCAGCGTCTGCTACCTGTCGCCCAACGGCAAGTTTCTGGCCCGAGTAGAAGGGCCGGTGTCCGGCAATGTCCTGCTACGCCGCGAGCAGTATCGACGCAGCGATGACCCGCCTGGATGTGCGGCGCTGGTGCGCAATCTGCTGTTGGGCAAGGTGCACAACCAGCGGGCGGTGTTGGGGCGGGCTCTGCGCGACCATGGCGAGGCCTTGCCTGAAAAGGCGCGAGCGGCCCTGGCACATAGCCACAAACGCTTGCGGCGAATTGCCGGCAGGTTGCTCGAGGCGCCTGGGCTGGAACTGCTCAGAGGGTTGGAGGGGGAGGCCGCCCAGGCCTATTTCGGCGTGTTCGATCATCTGATCCGTATCGACAACCCGGCACTGCGTTTCGCCGGGCGCAGTCGCCGGCCGCCTCTGGACGCGGTCAATGCACTGCTGTCCTTTCTCTACACCTTGCTGACTCACGACTGCCGTTCGGCGCTGGAGACCGTGGGGCTGGATCCGGCTGTCGGCTTCCTGCACCGCGACCGTCCCGGCCGACCCAGCCTGGCGCTGGATCTGGTCGAGGAGTTCCGTCCCGTGCTGGCGGATCGCCTGGCGCTGTCCCTGATCAACCGCAAGCAATTGGGCGAACGCGACTTTCGCAGGTTGGACAATGGCGCCGTGCTACTCAAGGACGAGGCGCGCAAGACGCTGCTGACGGCCTACCAGGAACGCAAGCGTGAGGAAATACAACACAGCTTTCTGGGGGAGAAGGTAACGCTGGGTCTGTTCCCCTATATCCAGGCGCAACTGCTCGCTCGCCACTTGCGCGGCGACCTGGAGGCTTATCCGCCATTTCTGTGGAAGTGAGGTATGCGACATGATGGTTCTGGTCAGCTATGACGTCAGCACCCAGGATGCTGCGGGCGACAAGCGCCTGCGCCGCCTGGCCAAGGCCTGTCGCGACTATGGTCAGCGAGTGCAGTACTCGGTATTCGAGATCGCAGTGGATGCCGCGCAATGGGCGTTCCTCAAGCACCGGCTGTGCAACCTGATCGACCCGGAACAGGACAGTCTGCGCTTCTACTACCTGGGCAAGAACTGGCAGCATCGTGTGGAGCACGTTGGCGCCAAGGCTGTGCTCGACCTCAATGGCCCGCTGATTCTATAGCGCCGCCGCGAACCTGAAGTGGCCGGCTAAATCCCGGGCGGTTCGCAATTCCCTAACATCCTGATTTATCTGAATCTCTCCTAAGTGCGGGGAAGGTCGGCGCTTGTGTTTTGCCAAAATCGATCCCTTTCGCCGGAGCGAAGGATTTTGCGCTTATTGAACAACGAGTTATAAGGGGAAGGTCGCACCCCGCAGGGGTGCGTGGATTGAAACGGGCAGCGCTCATCGCCCAGGTGCTTGGCATCGCGTCGCACCCCGCAGGGGTGCGTGGATTGAAACGGTATCAGGTAGCTGCACGCGGTACTCGGCCAGCGTCGCACCCCGCAGGGGTGCGTGGATTGAAACTCGGCTCCAGTCTCGATATCGATACGGTGGAAATGTCGCACCCCGCAGGGGTGCGTGGATTGAAACGGTGCTGGCGCGCTCCCCGGTCTGCATCCCGACGAGTCGCACCCCGCAGGGGTGCGTGGATTGAAACGCCATCTCAACTTCTCTCTCGCGCCACATGGGCGTCGCACCCCGCAGGGGTGCGTGGATTGAAACGCCTTCTGGGCGGAGAAGTTGTAGCCCATCAGTTGTCGCACCCCGCAGGGGTGCGTGGATTGAAACAGCGAGGTTTCACCAGCGTCCATCGGGCCCAGCTGTCGCACCCCGCAGGGGTGCGTGGATTGAAACTTTGCTTTCCTTGCTGGTACAGGTCCGTACCGGAAGTCGCACCCCGCAGGGGTGCGTGGATTGAAACGCCACAATCGTGGTCGGGTTGGCGACCAGGCTGATGTCGCACCCCGCAGGGGGGCGTGGATTGAAACGTGGCCGTGGAGCTGGAGACCGTGCCGCTGGAAGTCGCACCCCGCAGGGGTGCGTGGATTGAAACGACACGCTAAAAGACCGCGTGGTCGCTGCCGGCTGTCGCACCCCGCAGGGGTGCGTGGATTGAAACCCCACCATGATCGGCGAGCCGCGCGAGTGGCCTGGTCGCACCCCGCAGGGGTGCGTGGATTGAAACCGGTGCCGCCGCTGCCACTCAGCAGCCCTCCGCGTCGCACCCCGCAGGGGTGCGTGGATTGAAACGCTGAATGGTTGGCCAGCTTCGCCAAGGTCTTGGGTCGCACCCCGCAGGGGTGCGTGGATTGAAACATCACCACGTCATCCGGCAGGGTATACGACGGGAGTCGCACCCCGCAGGGGTGCGTGGATTGAAACAGCTTGACCTTTGCGAAGTTCTCCAGCTTGTTCTTGTCGCACCCCGCAGGGGTGCGTGGATTGAAACCCCACCAGGGAATCAACAATCAATTCGCCAAGTGGTCGCACCCCGCAGGGGTGCGTGGATTGAAACATCCCCGCGGGCACGCCTGAGGCCCTGCACCAGTTGTCGCACCCCGCAGGGGTGCGTGGATTGAAACATCGTGGAGGCGGGCAACTCGTTCGGCCTGCTCGGTCGCACCCCGCAAGGGTGCGTGGATTGAAACTACGTCATCGAGCCTACCCTGGGCTATACCGTAGCGTCGCACCCCGCAGGGGGCGTGAATTGAAACCACTGGTCAGAGAGCACGTACTACATCGACTCCAGTCGCACCCCGTAGGGGTATGTGGATTGAAACTGGTTCCAGCTGGCGCGCTGGATTGACAGCACCAGTCGCACTCTGCAGGGTGCGTGGATTGAAACTTGTAGAGGGTCGGCGGGATGTTGATGGTGTGGGAGTCGGACCCCGCAGGTATGTGGATTCAAGTACCACCATTGAAAAATCTCAGTCACCCCGCGCCGACCGAGGCCGCTGCCGCCAGCCTTCGGAGTGCCTGTCTGCCAGGGTGGCATCACCGCCGCTGCCAGATCATCCGCCCCGTATTGCTCTCGGTGACCAGATAGGGCGCGCTGAAGTGGTAGCGGGCCGCGGGTTGGTAGTCGGCCGCACCGTTCAGCTGCACCAGCAGCAGGCCGCCGTCGCTGCGCCAGCGGCCGCTGTACTGCAGCTCGCCGGGGCGGTCGTAGCTCCATTCGCTACCGCCGGCCACGGCGCGGCGCCATTGTTCGATGCTGCCGTCGGCGCGGATGCGCAGTGTGGTGACCGTGGTCATCGAGGCGAATTCGAGGCCCCCGCTGTTGATCATCTGTTCGTAGACCCAGGTGCCCACCAGGGCCGGGTCCTGGCCGGGAGCGGCTGGTGGGGGAGGCGGCCCGACCCGCTGGAACAGGGCTTCGCGCACCAGGGTTGCGCCGCTCTGCGGATCGCGCGCGGCCAGGCTGGCGGCGAGCATGCCGTCGGCGTAGTTGGCGTTCATGTTGGCCAGGGGCTGGCCGGAGGCCGGGTCGCTGATCTGCGCCTGCAGGGCCTGGCCGTCGACGCGGCCGGTGAGCCTGAACCCGAGGCTTCCGTTCTCGATGTACTCGCCCTCGACCCGCTCGCCCTGGCTGCGCAGGATCAGCTCGGCCGGCTGGCCGTCGAGGGTGGCCCGGTAGTGGCCGTCGAGTTCGCCGGCCAGGGCGTCGCTGGCGAGCAGCGCCAGCAGGAGCGGCAGGGCGTGGCGCATGGCGGTTTCCTTGGCGGGGGTGTGAGCTAAGCCTAGATCGGTCGCTGCGCTTGCGCCTTCGGCTGGCAGGCGCGGGGGGATCGGCGCAAGATAGAGCGCGTCATTCGCCAGGAAGCCGTTTCGTGACTGCCATGCCTCATTCCGATTTCGTCGTCGCCAGCACCGCCGAAGAGGCTGTCGACCGTCTCGCCGACCTGCACCGCCAGGCCACCGGCGCACTGAGCCTGGCGCTCAGGCAATACCTCAAGGAGCGCGTGCTGCCCGGCGAGGCCGAGCGTGCCCTGTTCCGCTATCCGGAGCTGCGCCTGACCTACCACTGGCAGGGCGAGGTGCCGAGCACCGTGCGCGCCTACGCCAAGGTCCAGGTGCCGGGCACCTACCGCGGCACCGTGACCCAGCCGGAGGCCTTCCGCGGCTACCTGCTGGACCAGCTGCGGCCGCTGATGGAGGACTTCTCGGTGACCGTCGAGGTCGGCCTCAGCCAGCAGAACATCCCCTATCCCTACGTGGTCGACCAGGGCGACGAACTGTCCGGCTCGGGGGTGACCGCTGCCGAACTGGCGCGGGTGTTCCCCAGCACCGACCTGTCCGCCGCTACCGACTCGGTGGCTGACGGCCTGTATGGCTGGGGCGACAGCAGCGACCTGCCGCTGGCGCTGTTCGACGCGGCGCGCACCGACTTCTCGCTCAAGCGCATCCAGCACTACACCGGCAGCGACTGGCGCCACGTGCAGCCGTGGATCCTGCTGACCAACTATCACCGCTACGTCGACCAGTTCATCCGCCACGGCCTGGAGCAGCTGCGCGAGAACCCGCGCTTCGTGCGCATGGTGCTGCCGGGCAACGTGATCATCGAGCGCGGCACCTCCGAGGAGGACGCCCAGGCGGTGGCCGACGCGGTGGTCTGGCACCGCTACCAGATGCCGGCCTACCACCTGATCGCCAGCGACGGCCACGGCATCACCCTGGTGAACATCGGCGTCGGTCCGTCCAACGCGAAGAACATCACCGATCACCTGGCCGTGCTGCGTCCCCACTGCTGGCTGATGATCGGCCACTGCGGCGGCCTGCGGCAGTCGCAGACCATCGGCGACTACGTGCTGGCCCATGCCTATATGCGCAGGGACGGAATACTGGACCGGGTGCTGCCGCCGCACATCCCGATCCCCGCCCTGGCGGAAGTGCAGCAGGCATTGCAGGAAGCGGCCGCCACCGTCACCGGCGACAAGGGCGAGACGCTCAAGCGGCGTCTGCGCACCGGCACCGTGTTGACCTATGACGACCGCAACTGGGAGCTGCACTGGGCCCACGAGCGGCCGCTGATCAACCTGGCCCGGGCCGTGGCGGTGGACATGGAGAGCGGCACCATCGCCGCCCAGGGCTATCGCCTGCGGGTGCCCTACGGCACCCTGCTGTGCGTGTCGGACAAGCCGCTGCACAGCGAGATCAAGCTGCCTGGCTCGGCCACCGGCTTCTACCAGCGGGCGGTCAGCCAGCACCTGTCGATCGGCATCGCCGCCCTCGACCTGCTGCGCTGCCAGCTCGACTCGCTGCACTCGCGCAAGCTGCGCAGCTTCGACGAGCCGCCGTTCCGCTGAGCGCGCCCGGCGCGGGTTGCACCAGCCCTACGCGAAGCAGGGCGGGTGAAACCCGCGTGGGTCAGGCCCCTGCACGCAAACGCAGGTGCAGCAGGGGGAAGGGCTTGTCGGCGCCGTCCAGCGGCGAGCGGCCGATCCGCTCGAAGCCCTGGGCGAGGTAGAAGGCCACGGCGCCGGGGTTCTGCTCGTTGACGTCGACCAGGCGCGTGCCGTGGTGCGCGATGGCGTCGCGCAGCAGCGCCTTGCCGAAGCCCCTGCCATGGCAGTCCGGGTGGACGAAGAGCATCTCCAGGCGGTCCTCGGCGGTGCCGGAGAAGCCCTGCACGATGCCGTCGCCGTCGCGCAGGCAGGTCAGCCGGACCAGGTCGAAGTACTGTTCGCGCAGCATGCGCTTGTAGAACTGCAGGTCCTCTTCCGGCAGGAAGTGATGGG
Organism: Pseudomonas sp. GD04015; assembly: GCF_029837675.1. Taxonomy (NCBI): domain Bacteria; kingdom Pseudomonadati; phylum Pseudomonadota; class Gammaproteobacteria; order Pseudomonadales; family Pseudomonadaceae; genus Pseudomonas; species Pseudomonas sp. GD04015. The sequence goes on from NZ_JAOEEE010000009.1 coordinate 142,034, forward strand.
TGGCGCGCACCGCCGCTTCCCACACCTCGACGAGGCGTGGGCGGTCGGCGGGGCGGGCGGGTTCGATGCGACGGTTCATCGCGGCTTCATGCCCGGGGCGCGTGGCGGTTGTCACTGGCTGGCGTCCAGTACCACGCGGTAGCGCGCCTTGCCGGCGCGCAGATGGTCCAGGGCGGCATTCACCTCGCTCATGGGGAAGTGCTCCACCTGCGGCAGGATCTGGTGGCGGGCGCAGAATTCGAGCAGGGTCGCCATGCTCGCCGGCGAGCCCACCGGGGAGCCCGACAGGCTCTTCTGCTGCGGGATCAGGCTGAACACGTGGGTCGGAATGGCGCTCGGCACGATGCCGACGAAGTGCAGCCGGCCCTTGCCGCGCAGGGTGGCGAGCAGGGCGTTCCAGTCCAGGTCGGCGCTGGCGGTGACCAGCAGGAAGTCGAGGCTGCCGGCGATGGCCTTGAGCGCGTCCCGGTCGGTGGAGGCCACCACCTTGTGCGCGCCGAGGCGCCTGGCCTCGTCCTGTTTGCTCAGCGACGAGGTGAAGGCGGTGACCTCGCAGCCCCAGGCATTGAGGAAGCGCAGTGCCAGGTGGCCGAGGCCGCCGATGCCGACCACGCCGACCCGGTCGGTGGGCTTCACGTCGAATTCCAGCAGCGGCGAGAACACCGTGGAGCCGGCGCAGAACAGCGGGCCGACCAGCGCCGGGTCGAGCCCTTCCGGCAGCGGGATGGCCCAGGCCCAGTGCGCGCGCAGGCGGTCGGCGAAGCCGCCGTGGCTGCCGACGATGGTCGGTTTCACCGTGCGGCACAGGTTGTGCGAGCCTTCCATGCAGGAGCCGCAGTGCATGCAGCTGCCCTTGTACCAGCCGATGCCGACCCGCTGGCCGAGCTTGAGGCCGCGCGCCTGCTCGCCGACCCGGACGACGGTGCCGACCACCTCGTGGCCGGGGATGAAGGGGTAGCGGGCGTTGCCCCACTCGTTGTCGATCATCGACTGGTCGGAGTGGCAGATGCCGCAGTATTCCACGGCCACCTCCACGTCCTCGGCGCCCAGCGGGCCCGGGTCGTAGCTGTGGCGTTGCAGCGGTGCGCCCGGCGCGGTGGCGGCCCAGCCGGTGAAGGTGGCGAGTTCGTTGCTCATGAGGTTCCCGATGCGCTGGTGAGATGGATGCAGAGTAGCCGGCCGGAGCGCCGAGCGGGGCATCATCAGCGCAGGTGATGATGCTCGGTTAAACTGGCGGCCCGATCAGCCCGCCGGATTTCGCATGTCGCGCCCACCCCGTTCTCCTGCTCCCCGCCGTCCCGCGCCGCGCCGGGTGGCCAAGGCGCCGCCGGCCGAGCCGCGGCTGATCCTGCTGAACAAGCCGTTCGACGTGCTCACCCAGTTCCAGGACGACCAGGGTCGCGCCACCCTCAAGGATTTCGTCGACATGCCCGGCGTCTACCCGGCCGGGCGCCTGGACCGCGACAGCGAGGGCCTGCTGCTGCTGACCAACGACGGCCGCCTGCAGGCACGCATCGCCGATCCGAAGCACAAGCTGGCCAAGACCTACTGGGTGCAGGTGGAGGGCGAGCCGGACGAGGCCCAGCTGCGCCAGTTGCGCGACGGCGTGCAGCTCAACGACGGCCCGACCCTGCCGGCCGAGGCGCGGCTGCTGGAGGCGCCGCAACTGTGGGAACGCCAGCCGCCGGTGCGCTTTCGCAAGAGCGTGCCGACCGCCTGGCTGGAACTGGTGATCCGCGAGGGGCGCAACCGCCAGGTGCGGCGCATGACGGCCGCGGTCGGGCTGCCGACGCTCAGGCTGGTGCGGGTGCGCATCGGCCCCTGGGGCCTGGACGGCCTGCAGCCCGGCCAGTGGCGGGAAGTGCAGGCCCGGCTGGATTGATCAGTAGTACGACTTGATCACGTTGATGCCCTTCTGCAGCACATCGCGCCAGGCGGCGCGGATTTCCTCGCCGTATTCGCCGTCGTGCTCGGCGATGGTGCGCAGCAGCGCTTCCTGCCACAGGTCGTAAAGCTCCGGGCGGATGTCCAGGCGTCCCCGCGAGTGGCTCTCGCCGAGCGCGCGCAGCTTGGTGTCGGGCATGCCGCGGGCGTACATCACCAGGTTGAGGATGCCCTGGCGCAGCAGGGTCTTCTGCGCCGTCATGTCGGTGCTGGCGAACTTGTCGCGCACCTGCGGCGAACTGGCGAGGAAGTGCCGGTAGAAGTCGTCGAAGAAGGCGGGGCTGACGCAGCAGCGCCCATAGCTCTGCATGACCAGATTGGTGAGGTTCATTTTTTCTCTGAGGGAAGGCACGTAGGACGGGGCGATTGTAGTGACTTTGCAGTCCCGTTGTAACCTGACCCATGTCTCAGGATTTCAATCCCGACCTCAGCCGTGGATGCCGCGCGCCATCTCGATGAAGTAGGTGATCACGGGCTTGGCCAGGAAGGCGAACAGGCACAGGCCGAGGCCGAGGAACAGGATGGCGGTGCCGAGGCGGCCGGCCTTGGACTTCTTGGCCAGGTCCCAGATGATGAAGAACATGAATACGATCAGGCCGCCGACCAGGACGTACATCATCAGGGCTTCGAACTGTTCGGTTTCCATGGCGACCTCGCGAGGGGCTGCAGCGTTGCGGGGGCGCGATTATACGCGCTGGGCGACGCAGGTCGACCGCCACTGCGGCAATCAGCCGCGCAGGTGCTCCAGGGGCAGCTCGGTGCTGGCGAGCACCTGGTCCAGCACGAAGCTGGAGCGGACGCTGGTCACGCCCTCGATGCGGGTCAGCTGGCCGAGCAGGAATTTCTGGTAGTGGTCCATGTCCGGCACCACCACCTTGAGCTGGTAGTCGGCGTCCATCCCGGTCACCAGGCTGCATTCCAGCACCTCGGGGCACTGGCGGATCACCGACTGGAAGTGCTCGAAGCGCTCGGGCGTGTGACGGTCCATGCCGATCAGGACGAAGGCGGTCAGCGACAGGCCGAGCTTCTTGCGGTCGAGCAGGGCCACCTGGCGGGCGATGTAGCCGTCGTCCTCCAGCTGCTTGACCCGCCGCGAGCAGGGCGAGGGCGAGAGGCCGATGCGTTCGGCCAGCTCCTGGTTGGAGATGCGCGCGTCGCGCTGAAGTTCGGCGAGGATGCGCAGGTCGTAGCGGTCCAGCTTGTTCATTGATCGGCTTCTTCATCAAAGGATTGCGCTGATCAATCTATCAGTGATTGGAAATTGCGCAAACGTCATGTTGGTCAGCAATATTCGCAATCCTGTGTCGCCTCCCGCCCGGTAAGCTTTCCCTCAGTTTCATGGCCCGGACGTTATGTCCATCCGCAACGCCCAATCAGGTGTCGCGGCGCCGGCGGTCCTACCGGATCGTGCAGGCTCCCGGGTCCGCACCGCCCAACCAGGCGGGCGAAGAAGGCGGCGACACGATTGCCAGCGTCGGACAAGAAAAAGGGGAGGCTTCGGCCTCCCCTTTTTCTTTGGCTATGTCCTAGGCTCTGTACGAAAAGTGCCTGCGCTCGGTGATGCTTCGTTAAAAACGGGTTCGGAATGCTCATTTACAGCTCGTAAACTCGCATGCGGGCCCAGTCCGCTTCCTCACCTGTTTTTGTGGGGGCGCCTAGCCCTCGCCTGACCTGCGCTCGACAACTTTTCGTACAGACCCTGGTTGGATGGTGTAAGGCCCTGGCCCCTTCTGGATTCCCGCCTGCGCGGGAATGACGGCTCCGGCAGAAACGCCACCCCTACCTCGTCATCCCCGCGCAGGCGGGGATCCAGGGGCAGGCAACTGCAGCGTTCAGATAGCGGGGCGAGACCGCGCAACGCGCAGGGTGAGTCAGCCGCTTGCCGGCGTAGTCCACCGGCGGTGCCTCGGGTGGGTCACCCAACGGGCTTCCTATGATATTGCAGGCAGGCCGTTTCCGCAGGGCGGCTGTGGCGTCTGCGACACGCAACGGGGACATGGCCTTTTTCCTTGCCGTTGCGGCAAGATCGCCCCATGCACTTCGACGACGAGACTCGGCGCCGCGCCGGCCTGCTGCTGTGGGCCTTCGCCCTCGCGGGCGCCTGCTGGATGGCGCTGCGGGCCGGCGAACGGCCGCCACCGCCGCAGACCCGCGAGGCCCGGGTGGAGGCCGCGTTCATCGCCCTGGGGCAGGCCCCGCGGCAGGCGCCGCTGGTGCTGCTGGGCGATTCGATCACCGCCGGCCACGGCTGGAGCGCCGGCGAGGGCTGCCGGGCGCCGCTGAACCTGGGGGTGTCGGGCGCGCGCAGCGACGACCTGCTGCGCCACCTGCCCCTGGTGGAAGCCGCCGCCGCCGATCAGGCGCTGCTGATGATCGGCATCAACGACCTGCGCCACGGCGTGCCGCCCGCCACCTTGCTGGCCAACTACCGCGCCATCCTGGCCGGCCTGGAACGGGCCGGGGTGGCGCCGGTGCTGCAGTCGACCCTGCGGGTCACGCCGCTGCATGCGGACCACCAGGCCATCAACCGGCAGGTGGACGAACTCAACCGCCGCCTGCGTGAGCTGGCGCAGCAGCACGGCTGGCGCTACCTGGATGTGCAGGCCGTGATCGGGCCGCGCGGCTATCGCGGCGACGGCCTGCACCTGACCGCCGAGGGCTACGGCGCCTGGCAGCGCCTGATCGGGCCGCTCATGCGCCGTCACCTGTGCCCCTCAGACGAGCCCGGCCAGGCGCAGCAGCCACCAGGCGAGGATCAGCATCTGCGCCAGCAGGCCGGCGAAGCGTAGCCAGACGAACAGCGCGCCGGTGCTGATCAGGTGCATCAGCGACTGGAACAGGCGCGCGCCAAGAAGCACCGGGGCCAGCGGATCGGTGATCGCCGTCTGCCCGGCGTGCATCGCATAGAGCAGCACGCCGATCTGCAGCGGCAGGTTCTCCAGGCTGTTGGCGTGGGCCCGCACCAGGCGCTGGGCGAAGCCGCCGGGAGTGTTGCTGCCGTCGGGGGAGAAGGCGTTCACCCGCATGCGCCCGCTCAGCACCAGCAGGCCACGCTGGTTGATGATCAGGAACAGCAACAGCAGGGCCCAGGCGATCAGGCCGAGCAGGGCGATGGCAGAGGCGGAGAGGTTCATGGCGCTTCCTTGTTGTTGTGGTAGGGCGCCAGCCTAGATTTTCTAGAGTAAATGCTCTAGTTTTGCCTGCGCGCTTTTGTCACGCGGCTGTCGCGGGGCCGCCGGGTACGTTCCCGGGCCGGTGCCTGCAAGGGGCGGACGCCTTTTCGTGGCCCGCCGGTCCGCCTGTGACCGGTTGTCGCAACCTATGGGAAGCGGGGGCCCCGGGTGGCAGTCTTGAGCGGCCGAACATTTTGCATACCTGCCCAAGGAGAAAGTCGATGTTGCGTAAATTCGTAGTCGCTTCCGCAATCGCTCTGGCCAGCCTGCCGGCGTTTGCCGCCGAGTGCGCCGTGGAAGTCAACTCCACCGACCAGATGACCTTCGAGACCAAGTCGATCGACGTCAGCAAGAGCTGCAAGACCTTCACCGTCACCCTCAAGCACACCGGCACCATGCCCAAGCAGGTGATGGGCCACAACTGGGTGCTGAGCAAGACCGCCGATGCCCAGGCCATCGCCACCGACGGCATCGCCGCCGGCGTCGACAACGACTACATTAAGGCCGGCGACGAGCGCGTGATCGCCCACACCAAGCTCATCGGCGGCGGCGAGACCGCGACCGTCAGCTTCGATGTCGCCAAGCTGGAAGCCGGCACCCCCTACGAGTTCTTCTGCTCCTTCCCCGGCCACATCGGCCTGATGAAGGGCGAACTCAAGCTGGTCGACTGATACACCCTCCGGCCCGGCGCTCGCCGGGCCTTCCCCGTGGTTTCGTGGTTCCCTCGTAGGGTGCGCCGTGCGCACCGATCCCCGAGGCAAGTGGTGCGCGCGGCGCACCCTACGAAATCTCCTAGGGCCGATTCCGGGCCCGTTCATTCGATGTCGTCAGGTCACCGGGTCCGCGTGGACCAGGACTTCGGCGTGCGGGAATTCGGCGCGGATCACCTTCGCCACCTCCACGCAGCGCTGGTGCGCCTCGCGCAGCGACAGCTCGCCGGGCAGCTCCAGGTGCAGCTGGACGAACCAGCGGGTGCCGGACACCCGGGTGCGCAGGTCGTGTACGCCGAGCACGCCCGGCACGGCGCGGGTCAGCGCCTGCATGCGCTCGGCGATGTCCGGCGTCAGCTCCTCGTCCATCAGCACGGCCACCGCCTCGCGCACGATGCTGATGGCGCTCCACAGGATATAGGCGGCGATGCCCAGGCCGAACACCGCGTCCAGCTGCTGCCAGCCGAACGCGGTCAGCACCAGCGCGAGCAGGATGCCGCCGTTGAGCAGCAGGTCGGAGCGGTAGTGCAGCGAGTCGGCGCGGATCGCCGTAGAGCCGGTTACCCGCACGACGTGGCGCTGGAACAGCAGCAGGGCGACGGTCAGCGCCAGCGACAGCAGCATCACCGCGATGCCCAGCGCCGGGGCGCCGAGCGGTTCGGGATGGTGCAGCCGGTCCCAGGCCTGCAGCGCCACCAGCACGGCGCTGGCGCCGACGAACATGGCCTGGGCCAGACCGGCCAGCGCTTCCGCCTTGCCGTGGCCGTAGCGGTGGTCGTCGTCCGCGGGACGCAGGGAATAGTGGACGGCGATCAGGTTGAGCAGCGAGGCGGCGCCGTCCAGCAGCGAGTCGGTGAGGCCGGCCAGCAGGCTGACCGAGCCGCTCAGCCACCAGGCCACGGCCTTAGCGCCGGCCAGCAGCAGGGCCGTGGCCAGCGCCGCCGCGGTGGCCTGGCGCAGCAGGCGGGCATGCCGCGGCGAGACGGTCATGGCCGTTCGCGGGCCGGCAGGCGCACGGCGGTGCGGGGCATCAGGCCTGTGGGCGCAGACCGTAGGCGGCCAGCTGCTCGACGCCGCCGCTGTGCTGGATCAGGCGCGGATCGTCCAGCGGCAGGTCGCGGCCGAGTTCGCGGTGGAGGATGGCCTTGAGCTTGTGGGTGTCGACCTTGCCGTCCTCGCCGATGGCTTCGCGGAGCTTTTCCGGGGCCACCGAGTACTGGTCGTTGGGCAGGTAGATGGCGCCAGTGGCGAAGTCGATGCCGAAGGCGATCAGGCCGGGGATGACGTAGAACAGGATGCCGACGGCGTTCAGGCCGGCCACCAGCGGGTCGACCCGGCCTTCGATCTGTCCGCGGCGGTCGGGGAAGAACAGGGTGCCGCAGGCGGCCACCTGGGTCAGCAGGGTCGCGGCGAGGACGCCGCCGATGATGCGGGAATGCTTGTGCATGGGCACCTCCAGAAAATGATGCGGCACTATATCAAGGCCGTCATTGCAGTTGGATGCCTGACGCGGCGTTCCGTTTGCCTCGCGTGAGTTCGCGGCCCGGCGTTCCGTATAATCCGCCGCCGAATCTGGAGAAACCATGACCCGCCTGCCCATCGACGAAGCCCTGCCGGCGCTGCGCGCCGCCCTGGCCGAACGCCACGAAGCCGTGCTGGAGGCGCCGCCCGGCGCCGGCAAGACCACTCGCGTGCCGCTGGCCCTGCTCGACGAACCGTGGTTGGCCGGGCAGCGCATCCTCATGCTCGAACCGCGCCGGCTGGCCGCCCGTGCCGCCGCCGAGCGCCTGGCCAGCGAGCTGGGCGAGGCGGTCGGCGAAACGGTGGGCTACCGCATCCGCCTGGATAGCAAGGTCGGCCCGGACACCCGCATCGAGGTGGTGACCGAGGGCATCCTCGCCCGCCGCCTGCAGGACGACCCGGCGCTGGAGGGCGTCGGCCTGGTGATCTTCGACGAATTCCACGAATTACTAAATGCACGAAAAATCTTAATTCTTGTCAAAAAAAAGGATCTTCATCACGTTTGATGGGCTGGTGATCGCCGCTTGCCCTCACAAGCTCACCATGGTCAACGTAAAGCAATGTACCAGTGCCCCCATTTGGTCTGACTCAGCTAGTTCCTTTATCAGAAAACATCGGATCATTTAACAGCCAGCTGACTAACACCGGATGTAGAGGTCCATGCTTGTCGGCCAATAGGGAAAGCTCCTGCTTGGATCGCTCTTCCACTCGACCAGCCAACCAGACGGCTTCTGCTGTCGGGTAATGCCGTAGTAGATTTTTTGCTTGGTACCGTATGCTTTCAGGAAGGCTCGTGTCCCTAGCCAGCTCCTGTAGGAAGTCCCGTGTTTGAACAACGCTACGGGTGCGTTCATGGGCCATCGTCATGGTATTGCTCCTGAAATGTCCGCAGGGGGAGACGGCTTCCCGTCAACATATTCCACGCCCTAGGGGAACACTTACGGTATCAAGCTTGATTTCCCTGGATAATTGCACAGCCCTGGAAGCGTGGCCTATCAATGTCATTCGCCTTGCGCATCAGAAATGCGCTGGCGGAGCCTGTTCCAGTGTGGCTTGAGCTGCTTCTTGATCGAGGGGGCGTTCATGGCTCTGGCTGCCCGGTAGCCATAAGAAATGAAGTTCCTTCGGCCCAGGTAGGAGTACCGCTTATACAGCTTCTTCAGGAACATCGAGCGAGGCAACTGCCCTCTGGCAATTCGCTTGGCGTTGACCTTGTCCATGCGTTTTCCTGCCAGCCAGATTCCTCTGTTTACACGGTCCTGATAGCGAGCTAGTGACGATGAACGCAGGTAAATGTTGGCCCCATCAAAGATAAAGCCCAGATATTGCAGCGGTCGGTCGGATCTCAACCCCTTGACTGATCGAGTGAATTTGCAGGCCTCCGTCTTGGCAGTCTGGATCTCCAGGCCTATCTCATTGACGCGTAGGTCGACTAGGGCTTTGGCCTCTGCCTCTTTCTCCAGTGGCACAATTAGCAGTACGTCATCGCAGTATCGGTAGTAGGAACCACCGTAGGATTGGACATACGCGTGGATCTGCTCATCGAAGCCCATCATGTACACGTTGGACAGCAGGGCACTGATAGGGGAGCCTTGGGGGATACCCTTTTTGTCCCTGTTGGTTTCGATCAGGCCGCCATCACGAACCTTGGCTCTGAATTCATGGGGCTCGCAAATTCGCTTGCGGCCTTGCTTGGGGTTGTTCTTGGAGAGGCCCAGCGCTTCGTAGACTTGATCCCTGTAGACGAACGAATACTTTGTGAGGGATCGAAAAACCGCGTAGTGGTCGTCGGGCAAATGGCTGGTGTCGAGAATCGCCTGCCAGGCATTTTTCAGGTGCGTATGGTCTAGGTTGTCAAAGAAGCCTTTGATGTCGATGGCTATGACGCAGCAGGACTTTCGCGCCGCGATATCCAGGAACGCATCCCGAGCAAAATCGATATTGCTTTTGCCAAGGGCTCTGAATGCCAAGATTGCTGAGGCCCACCGCACCTTAGCCAGATGTCCCTCGTAGGCCTGGTTCAGCAGGTCGCAGTAGTACGAATAAATATGGCTGTCGACGTGTGCGGCGTAGGAGATAGGCCGCTGCTTAGGGTCTTTTTTGACCACTTTCCAAATGCTTTTGTCGAAGAACACTTTCTGTGTTTGCGCGACATAGCGAATGAACGGGTAAAAGGCATGCTTAGCAACAGCCTTAGGACTTGAGACGATCTCCAGCGCTGCTGCCTGGTTTATCGGACGATCAAAGTGCAGATAGCCTCGAGACTTGTACCAATTTTCTGGCATCAGCGTACATCCTTGTTTCGAGCCAACCGGCCAGGCTTAGGATGGCGGCAATCCTCAAGCCGCCTGGCCGGATAAACCCAAATGTTCCTCACATTATCCAATCGGTCTCAGTCACCCAGTTCCGATTTCGCCGCGATTGCTAGGATCGACGTATAGTGTCAGCGTCACATTTGGAGTACCTATGAAGATAAGTATCCGAGGGCTGCTGGCCGCATTGCTGGTCAACCTGGGTTGTTATACCTGGGATGCCGCCTTGGGGCTTGACAGCTTGTGATGCACCTTCGGGTCTATACCCGAAGCGCTTGCAGGCTAGCATAAATCTGAGCTGAACAGCCCCCGTCTTTTCGAGAGGCATGACACTCCTTCAGCTAGGTGTCAGGTGCTCTGAAGTCTCCGTGCAACGGAATAGATGCCACAGCGTTGACGTTGGAAGCGCTCTGCCTTCAAGTATCTGGTAGGTGCCAAAACTTCATAGGGGTGGGATAGTTCCCGCTTTCGGCCATTTCTGGCTGTGGCCACCGTCAGCTTCGGATCGGCTCCAGTCGCTCGTGACAGGCTGCCACAACCCTCAGCTGCCAGTGACAACTTCAGATCATCCCTAGTGTCGAGAAAGGGCTGAAGCTGCACCGTTACTGGAGTTCGCATTGCCAGGGTTGTGCGCTGAAAGAGCAGTGCACACCGAGTCCACAGCCACGCCGAGTGAGCCGCTGGGAGCATGAAGCAGTGCTCGAAGCGATGCAGAGTCGTCTGGATCAAGGGCCCGAGATGATGCGAATCCGCCGTCAGACGGTCGAGCACCCGTTCGGCACGCTGAAGAGCTGGATGGGTGCCACCCATTTCCTCACCAGAACGCTCGACCGGGTGAGCACCGAGATGAGCCTGCATGTGCTCGCCTACAATCTCAAACGCGTGTTGAACGTGCTGGGCAGCGGTGCCCTGATGGCAGCGATGAAGGCCTGAGGCCTGTTTTACGAGTCTTGCCCCCTCTCAACAGGCGCGCCGAAGCCGGAAGTGCCATAGCAACCAGAATCACCGAATGCGCCTGATTGGGTCTCCGGCGGCCTCCTGGACGCTGAGAAAATCACCCGGCAGTTGATTGCCATCGCTTGCTGCGTTTTTACACGGTCTGGGCCAAAAGCAGAAAGTTAATGTCAGCATTGTCATCTGGCCCTCATGCTCTCGTTATCAGCCGATTCGTACCCTGACTAGAGCACTGCTAAGCAGTGCTTTCATCCGTCAGCGCACACAGGTCGAAGATATGAAGCTCAGAATAATCATGCTTTCAGTAGTCATTGGAATGACATCTGCAACTGCCTTCGCGAAGGGCGGCGATGGTTTTAACCGCCCCTCTGAAGCATTTTAGCGATTCCGCGAGAGCCGAGAAAAAGCCCAGGAAAATAAACATAAAGCCGAAGCTCAATCAAAGACCATCAAGCTCGATGACAAAACCTCAAAGCAATAAACATCTACATTAAAGCCAAAGGCGCCCTCTAGGCGCCTTTTTTATTAGTCCTACTTTTGGGAATGCCAACCAGCCTTCGACTCAAAGCATTGTCTACTTAAGACCTTCAGTTAGAACTCAGAAGCAGCCAATACTTACACCCGCACAAACAAAAAAGCCCTACCTGAAAGATAGAGCTTCTTGCTTATTTACATTTGATTGCGACACTGGCCTTGCGAGATATAGCGAATGGTGTGCAAATCCCCCTGAGAGTCCTCATAGGTCATGAGCTTATTTACGTTTCCACAAAACTTAACAGTCGGCGTAACATAAATCAGCTTGGCCACGTCAAGCTTCATGCCGTACTTGTAATCACTCGGCTGGGGAGCCGCCTTCCCAACGCTCTGAGCATAATTCTCAGCCGCCTTCAGGCTTTTCTCCTCAATCTCTTTTTTGGCGCTCTCTGGGAAAGTTACAGAGTACGCATTAGCGCTCTGAAATACGAACAGCGCAGAAAGAACAGCAAGTACTTTAATAGATTTCATGGCGCCACCTCCTCGTCAGAATTTACGCAATATTAGCCTTGCAGCACTTACCAGAAGATTGCTCGCAAATTACATTTGCGACATTAACTCAAAAAAAAGGCGCTCATTTCTGAGCGCCCAGGATTCACCTCTTCCAAAGGAGCACTAGGCTTCAAAGGTGAATTAGGTAAGACTCCGAACTCCGCCAAGAGCTAATCAGAGTCGTGTTCGAAAACACTTAGCCAACGGCCTAATGTAACTTGCCGCGACTAACAGGAAGATGATTGAAAGATTACAAATTTGACACTATGAGCGCCCGAGAATCAGGCGCTCACAAATAAGCGTTAAAGCACGCTCAGGGGGTGCTCGACGATCAGGCGGAACTCGTCCAGATCTGACTCAAATTGAGTTGCTCGAGTATTAGCTTGTCGGATGCGGAAGGACATGTCCTTGAGCGAGCCTGTCTGCACCACGTACTTGGCCTCGATGTCCCGCTCCCAACGCTTTTGATCGACCAGCGGATTACCATCCGCGTCGCGACGCATATAGACGTCGTTGGCGTTGGAGTAATCAGCATCGGTGCCTTTACCGTAACGAGCCATGAACGAGAGACCAGGGATGCCGTATGCCTGCATGTTCAGGTCGTAGCGGACCATCCAAGAACGCTCTTTCGGCGAGTTGAAGTCGGTGTACTGGATGGAGTTGTCGAGGTAGATCGAGTCCGCTTGGCGCAGATAGTCGAAATCGTCATCGCCGTTGTTGCGCTGGTGCGACAGGGTGACCGTGTGAGCACCAAACTGCACGCCGACCTTAGCGCTCCAGATGTTGTTGTTCAGCTCGCCCAGCAGCTGCTTCCCTTCATCCTGAACGTTGTAGTAGTTGAAGCCGGTGATCAGGGAAACGTCTTCGGTGAGGGGCTGGGTCAGAGAAGCACCGAAGTAGTACTGATCCCATGCGTCCTTCAAGCGGGCGCTGTATGCACTGACTTGAAGGTTTTCGTTGACGCTGTAATCACCCCCGAAGTAGCCGACCCATGGCGAGTCAACAGGACCCGCATAGAAAGTGGCGAACTTGTCACGCATGTCGCTGGACACCGGCTGACTCATAGCGTGGAGACGACCACCCTGCAGAGTGAGTCCATTTACGCTGCTGTTCTCTAGGGTAATACCCCGGAAGGATTCAGGTAGCAGGCGAGAGTCGCCATAGTGAACGACGGGAGTAGTTGGGAACACGTCGCCGACTTTAAGGACCGTATCGAAGGCTCGTGCCTTCAGCGCGCCGCCGACCTTGGAGTACTCATCACGTGCCTCGCCATTGCTATCGACGGGAAGCACATCGAATGTGCTGCGACCACCATTTCGGCCACCACCGGTGTCCAGCTTGAGCCCGAGCATTGCAAATGCATCAACGCCCACTCCAACAGTCCCGCGAGTGAAGCCAGACTCAAACTGGCCAATGATGCCGTGTGCCCAGGTTTCAGAGTATCCGGCACCGCCGGCACCGCTCTCGCCGTTACGGTTATCTCGATTGAAGTAGAAATTGCGGTTAAGGATGTTCAGGCTGCTGCCTTCGATGAAGCCCTCGCGCTGCTCTTCAGCATTCGCGAGAGGGCTGATACCTGCCAGTGCTGCGAGAACGGCAAGCGACAGCTTGGTCTTTGAATTCATGTTTGCTCCATTCTAATCGGCAGTTTCTTGTTGATACGCGACGGCCTGTTTTCTTGTTGCGCTGCGTGTTGACGGCCGCTCCCTATCCTTACTGCCCGGAGCTTTCTGCAAGATGAGTGAAGAATTACAATTTTGAAAGATGATCGACCGGGACATGCCCGGCCGATGTTTCAAGGAACTGCAGTTGATCAGGACTCGTCTAGTTTCCAGATCATGTGCGCGTCGATTAGTAGCGAAAGATGGGTCCGCAATGCTTCAACGTGCGCATCCAGCGCGTTGGTTGAAGCGGTCACCGCCTGACGCCGAGCCAGCAGCAATGATTGCAGGTCAGCCTCGCCAAGCTCATAGGCACGCTGCATCTGCGCCTCGTTCTGTGCCATTGCCTCTGCACCATCCTTCGCGATGATGTAGCTGTCATAGGCACCATTGGCCTGCACAACATCATGCGCGATGCGCATCTCTAGTTCCCGCTTAACCAGAGCAACGTCCTGGGCAGCAGCCTCCTCTTGAGATAGCGCCTGGCTGTATCGTGCACTACGCGTACCACTGGGAATCGGCATGCTGATGCTTACGCCGTAGATCCGCTCCCGGCTACCTTGCTCCGAGGTAGTGAAGACACCCAAGGTCGGATCAGGAATCTTGTCGGCTCTTGCGCGACTCGCCTGTCCTTGGGACTTGAGCGCCGTCGCCTCTGCACGCCGTAGCTCATCACTTTCCTGCAGAATCCGCTCACGCCAGCTTGCAAGGTCACCCAGCTCCTTGGACGGTGCTGGTAGCGCAATTTTGTTGCGTTCAATACCTGGGAATCGGTTGGAAAGGCGTGCCCAGTTGGAGGCTGCCAGTACCTTGGCATCGTTACCCTGCCGTAGTTGCTCCGCCTGCTCGGCACGGGCGAGACTCACATCGAGCTTAGAGGCATCTCCAGCTCTGCTGCGTTTCTCCACTGCTGCCAGGCTCTCCTTTGCTGACGTCAGCCCCTTATTGGCGATATCCAGAGCATGTTCGGCGGCGAGCCAGTCCAGCCATAACGCCATGAGCTCCTGAGCCGCCATGTGCCTCGCCTCGCCGTAACCGGCATAGGCTTCCTCAACCACAGCACTGCTGATGTCGTTATCCGCGCTCACCTTGCCTGGCAGCCTGATAGTGCGCTCTACACCTACGTTCCACTCGTTGTAGTTAGGCCCGCTATCCACACGGCGCTGCTGTCCTGTAGCAGCCACAACAAACTCATAGGGCGAGCGCCGGATGATGCCTGCCTCTTGCATCATTGCCTCCATGCTCGCTCTGGCCGATGCGACCCGAGGGTCGGAATTAAGTAGGGACGTTGCGATGGGTGTTGGCAATGCCTCCTGAATGGGCAGTGCCTGCGAGGCTGCAGAACCACTGGCCCCCATTAGCAATACAAGAAGAGCTAATCGTTCCATCACGCGAGCTCTCCGATGAGATTGATCTGGGCGGTCCAGAATCGCAGCCCTGTCCGAGGGAACTGCTCTCGCAAGATATCCAGTAAGTGCATGACGTGGTCCTGGTCCACTACAAGCTGTATCTGCACAGCCCGAGCTCTTCCCATCACCTGCTCAACTGGGTCCAGAGCAGACGTAGAAAGACCATGCGCCGCAACCGGCGTGCTGGTGAAGACCTGAGTACCGGCGGTCACAAGAAGTTGATCGATCAGCTTTTCTTCAAGGCTGGGTGGACACAGCAAGGTCAGCCAAATGTTAGACATCAGCAGTCTCCCTCTGGGGGTGAGCAAATCGGAGATAGAGGATTGGCAACAGCATTAGCGTCAGCGCTGTTACGGTGATCAGCCCGCCGATAACAACGATGGCCAAGGGGCGCTGGATCTCAGAGCCGGGGCCCGTAGCAAACAGGAGCGGCACTAGGCCGAAGGCTGTGATGGATGCAGTCATCATTACTGGGCGCAGCCGGCGCTTCGCGCCCTGCACAACCACATCTCGCAAGGCCATGCCTTCGCCGTATAGCTGGTTGAAGTAACTCACCAACACGATGCCGTTGAGCACTGCGATACCAAGTAATGCAATGAACCCAACCGACGCAGGTACCGACAGATATTCCCCTGTGAGCCACAACGCGACGATGCCGCCCACCAGAGCGAACGGGATATTGCTTAGGATGAGCAGTGCCTGTCGCACAGAGCCGAAGGTGGAGAAAAGCAGTACGAAGATCAGCCCCAAGGCGACCGGGATAACCACGGTCAAGCGCGCGGCGGCACGCTGCTGGTTTTCGAACTGGCCACCCCAGCTAATGCGATAACCATTTGGCAGCTCGACATTCTTGCCCACCAACGCCTTCGCCTCCTCGACGAAGCCCACCAGGTCACGACCTGCAACGTTGGCGATTACAACGCTGTAGCGGCTGCCCATCTCACGGTCGATCTTCACCGGCCCCTCGGCACGCTCCAGCTTGGCGACACTGCGCAGCGGTACGGTACGACCATCCGGCGTGGTGATGCGTACTGCATCAAACTCGGCGGGCGACGCACGCACCGATGCATCCGCACGAATGAGGATAGGCGTACGCTGATTGCCTTCGATAACTGTGCCGGCGCGTTGACCTTCGATCTGGGCGCGCAGTGCATCTTGAATGGCCTCGACAGACAGACCGAAGCGGCCAGCCTGAAGCCGATCGATCTCTACTCGCAGGTACTGCACACCGTCGTTCTGCACGGTGTACACGTCCTGGTTGCCAGGCACAGTTTTCAACAGACCTTCGATCTGAGCACCGAGCTCGTTGAGCTTGCCCAGCTCCGGGCCATAGACCTTAACCGCTAGGTCCCCACGTACACCGATGATCATCTCGGACACGCGCATCTCGATGGGCTGGGTGAAGCTGTAATCGATACCAGGCATTGGATCGAGAACCTTACGGATCTCGTCCATCAGCTCTTCCTTGGTATCCATCCGCCATTCATCGGTCGGTTTGAGCAGCAGGTAGGTGTCAGTCTGGTTGAGACCCATAGGGTCCAAGCCAATCTCATCCGAGCCAGCTCGCGCGACGATGCCGCGAATTTCCGGTATGGCCCCCATCAGCGCCTTGTGGATCTTCTTATCCAACTCAGCAGTCTGCTCCAGGCTCACCGAAGGCAACTTTTCGATGCCAACAATCAGGTCACCTTCGTCCATGGTCGGCATGAAGGTCTTACCAACCTGGGTGTAAACGAGCCCTGCAACGACCAACAGCGAAACCGCCATTACACCGATTAGCTTCTGTTGGCGCAGGCCCCAGTCGAGCGCGGGGCTGTAAATCGCCAGAAGCTTGCGGGCCAGCCACGGGTCCTCGTGTTTCACCTCGCGTAGCAGGTAAGACGAAAGCACTGGGATAACTGTTAGAGACAGCAACAGCGAGCCGGCCAAAGCGAAGACGATAGTCAGAGCAACAGGTACGAAGAACTTGCCCTCTAGTCCCTGCAGAGTCAGCAGCGGGAGGAACACAGTGATGATGATCAGAATGCCGGAGGTCACCGGCACCGCAACTTCCCGCACCGCTCGATAGATGATGTGCAGACGTGGCAGCTTGCCTTCAGAGGTGTCGGTGGCAAGGCGCTGCACTATGTTTTCCACCACCACCACCGCAGCATCTACAAGCATGCCGATGGCAATAGCCAACCCTCCGAGACTCATGAGGTTCGCGGACATGCCAAAGAAGCGCATGAGGATGAAGGTGATCAAGGCAGCAAGGGGCAGTACCAGTGCTACGGTTAGCGCCGCACGAATGTTGCCGAGGAATAGTGCTAGGAGCACGATTACCAGAACGGTAGCTTCTAGTAGCGCCTTGGATACGGCACCAACGGCTTTCTCCACTAGGGAGGAGCGGTCGTAGAAGCTGGTGATCTTGATCCCCTCTGGCAGGGTTGCTTCAAGCTCCTTGAGCTTCTGCTGCACCCCCTTAACAACCTCTTTCGCGTTAGCGCCGGCAAGACCGAGCACCAGGCCCTGTACCGCCTCGCCATTGCCGTCCTGTGTGACCACGCCGTAGCGCGTCAGAGTCCCGATCTCCACCTCGGCGAGGTCGGCCACTCGCACAGGCGAGGAGCCATTGGCGCTCACTACTACCGCACGAAGATCATCCAGGGTGCGAATACTGCCCTCGCTGCGGACCAGCAGGACCTCATCACCCTCTCCCAGACGACCGGCACCGTCGTTGCGGTTGTTGCCGTTCACGGCCTCGGACAACTGCTCCAGGCTCACGCCATTGGCGGCCATCCGTATCGGGTCAGGCATGATCTCGAAGGTACGCACCTGCCCACCTAGTGAGTTGACGTCGGCAACGCCGGGTACCGTGCGTAGTGCCGGGCGGATGACCCAGTCCAGCAGGCTGCGGCGCTCCACCAGTGACATCGATTCACCATCAACCGTGAACATGAACATCTCGCCCAACGGAGTAGTGATGGGCGCCATGCCTCCGGAAATTCCCTCTGGCAGGCTATCGGTCAGATTGCCTAACCGCTCCGCCACCTGCTGCCGGGCCCAATAGATGTCGGTCCCATCCTTGAAATCGATGGTCACATCAACCAGGCCGTACTTAGTGACAGAGCGCAGGATTTTGGTGTCCGGGATGCCAAGCATCTCGACCTCGATGGGTACTGCAATCCGGCTTTCCACTTCCTCCGGAGTCATCCCAGGCGCCTTCATGATCACCTTCACCTGGGTGCTGGCGACGTCTGGAAATGCATCAATAGGCAGTCCGCGGTAGGCATACCAACCCGCAGCCGCGATAAGGATTGTCGCCAGCAGCATGAACAGCCGCTGCGATAACGAAAATTGGACGAGGCGACTAAGCATCACTCACCGTCCTCCTCAAGCCAGGCACCTTTGAGCGCAACAACGCCACTCACGGCAACCTGGTCCTGGGGAGCGAGATCCCCCTCCACCCTCACCAACTGGCCAGCGCTGGCCTGCACCTTTACCGGCTTCGCAACAAATCCATCGGGAGTGCGGACAAAAATCACCGAGTCGTCTTTATTGCGTGCAACTGCAGTGAGCGGAAGCGACCAGGACTGCCCTGAAGATTCGACAGGGATTTCTACCGTCACCAACTCGCCAGGTCGCAGGAAGCCTGCTGCCGCGCCATCGATTTCGGCACGCAGTACAACGAACTGGTTGTCCGCAGTAATAGTCGGGCTCAGGCTCAGCACCCGACCAGTGACCTGCTTATCGGCCACTTCAACACGGGCGCCGACCTTGACGCTCAGGCTCGCCGCCGCAGGAATCTGCACATCGAGCCACAAGGTATCGACTTGGGTGACATTGAGAATTGCTGTGGCCGCGTCAACACGCTGGCCAGGCCGCACTGAAATTGCGCTGACAATGCCGTCCTGTGCAGCAGTCAGCGTGATTGAGTCAGAAGGAACACCAGTGCGGATCACCAGCTCCATCGCCTCTTTCGACATCCCCGCCAAGGACAGCTCAGACTTCGCCTGAGCAAATGTGGCCTCAGCTTCTTTCAGTACCGCGTGGGACTCCTGGGCACGACGCTGAGGGATGATCCCCTCTTCAAACAGCGACTGCTCACGTACGTTTGCTTGGCGTGCCAGGGTTACCCGAGCGGAAGCCTGCAGGAGCTGCAGTTGAAGCTGACTCATGGCTGGACTTGAAAGACGTGCCAGCGCTTCACCGCGCTTCACTGCCTGAAATTCTCCAACTAGTAGCTGCGTTACCAGCCCTTCCAGAGGAGAGCTGATGACCTGTTCCGATTTCGGCGGTACCACCACCTGCCCCGGGTAGCGGCTACGCACCTCGCCCATGGCGTTCTGCACAGGGATCAACTTGATTCCGAGAGCCCGCATCTGCTCCTCGGAGACAGTGAACTTCTCGGCACCGAGAGCAGTTCCGGACAGGAGACAAGCACAGGCAAGCGACAAACTTTTCACATAGCCCAAGTGTCTATTCACTTTCATCGGAGAACTCCCATGCAGCACCATGCAAAGACATGATTTCGACCTATTTCTTGAGAAAGAAGATGGGGAGATATTCAGCAGCGCCGATCAAGACGAATGGCATCTCCACTCATCTATACTTCCCATCACGCGATAAATTAATGCCGTAGAGTTTCTCTACACTGAAAATTCTAAGTACCCATGACTGTCAGGAACGTGGCGCTTGAATTACAAATCTGTAGGGTTTGCCCGCAAGCATATTTTTCGCGCTAGAATCGCCAGGCACCCCGCAGGACAAGAGATTCGCCTCATGAGAAAGCATTTCTCAGGGCAGTCTCTTTAAGTGCGGCAAACTGACGCAGAGTTGTGGGGCGACAGAATTAATGCAGGATCGGGGGCGCTGAGCAGCAGCAATTTTCAGCAAACTTAAAAATCACCAGAGAATAATTCTAATAATCTTCAAGTTAATAAATTCTTACATTATTAGAGCAAATCAATATGCGTGTACTGGTTGTAGAAGACGAACCCAAAACTGCCGAATATCTTCAACAGGGTTTAACGGAAAGCGGCTATGTAGTAGATCGAGCGGCAAATGGGATCGACGCTCTTCATCTTTTCAGTCACAACACATATAGCCTCGTCATTCTTGATGTGAACCTGCCCAACCTGGATGGCTGGGGCGTTCTTGAGCACATCCGAAAAACAAGTCGTGTACGCATCATGATGCTGACCGGGCGGGGTCGCCTTAACGACAAGGTCAAAGGCCTGGAAGGCGGGGCCGACGATTACATGGTCAAGCCATTCGAGTTTCCTGAGCTCCTAGCCCGTGTGCGCTCGCTGCTGCGTCGGGGTGATGAACTTGCCGAATCGTCCACGCTTCGTGTGGCTGATCTCGAAATGGATCCAGGTCGCCATCGGGCCTATCGCGGCACACACCGCATAGACCTGACGACCAAGGAATTTGCACTACTCCACCTGCTCATGAGTCGCACAGGTGAAGTACTGACCCGCTCGCAGATCATCTCCCTTGTTTGGGACATGAATTTCGACTGCGACACGAACGTCATCGATGTTTCCATTCGGCGACTGCGCGCCAAGATCGATGACCCATTCGATGTGAAGTTAATCCACACACTACGTGGAGTCGGCTATGTACTTGAGGACCGTTCATGAGGACAGACAGCCTCGCAACCCGACTTGGGCTGAAGGTTGGTCTGATGAGCGTTGCCCTCGTTGCGCTCATCGCTGCAGTTGGCGCCTTGATGCTTCATCAGGGGCTGGAGCGCATTGCCCAATCGAGTGCTAGTACAAAGATGGAGGGCATTGCTCACAGCCTGGCCACAGCGATCAATGTCGGTGACATCAGCTCCAAGACTCATGTGCTCGTCGACTTGGCCATGGGGCACAACAACCTCTATGTCAGCATTTTCGACTCGGCTCAGAGCACTCAGCCCGTGCTTACCCTTGGGTCGAAATCGATAACCTTTGAGTTGCACAGGTTCCCTGCAGAGAAGGTGCTTGGCTTTCACGAATGGCTCGACCCGCTTGGCCGTCCGATGCTCAGCGCCTCGCAGCTCATGCGCCTGAAGGATGGCACCGAAGTGGGCGTCTATCTCACTATCGATCAATCAGCGGATGCTGCCCTCTTGGACGCACTGCTGAAATGGGCACTGATCGCCTCTCCATTCCTGCTGCTGCTAACAATGACTGTTGCCTGGTGGACAGTTCGCCGCGGCCTACGCCCGCTAACCAGCTTTCTGCGAGTTGCTTCCAAGGTGTCCACCGACAACCTCGAGCACCGACTACCGATGGAAAAGCTCCCGGCAGAGCTGCGCGAGTTAGCGAACGGTATCAACTTCATGCTCCACCGGCTGGACAATGGGGTACAGCAACTCTCCCAGTTTTCCGATGACCTGGCCCATGAGCTTCGAGCCCCCATCACCAACCTGATGGGCAAGGTCCAAGTGACCCTTTCGCGCGAACGCCCACCGCAGGAGTATCGTGAAGTGCTGGAGTCTTGCTCTGAGGAGCTAGATCGTGTGACCCGCATCGTCTCCGATATGCTGTTTCTCGCGCATGTCAGTCACCCCGCTTCACAAGTGCAATTCGACACGGTAGCGCTCGATGATGAGCTACAGCGAGTAGGTGACCTGTTCAGCCTTAGTGGTGAAGAGAAAGGGGTGCATCTGGAGTATTGCGGGGCCGGACTGGTTCGAGGCAATCGCTTGATGATCCAGCGTGCAATCTCCAACCTTCTTTCCAATGCCATCCGCTACTGCCCCTCCGGCGCCAGTGTCCAAATGAGGATCGATCAGAAGGGAGGCCTTGTCCGTCTCTCTGTCGGTAACCCAGGACATGGGATTGGTGCCGAACACTTGCCGCATCTGTTCGAGCGGTTTTATAGAGTCGACAAGAGCAGAGCACGTAGTGAGGGCGGCACCGGCCTGGGGCTAGCCATTGTGCGGTCTATCATGAGCCTGCATCAGGGCAACGCCAGGGTCGAAGTGGATGCCGATGGCTACACTCGCTTTTACCTAGAGTTTCCTGCAGTGGCAGCTTGAGCGCCCGCATAACCAGTCCCAAGAGAGCCATGAGCCAAGTAAATTGCGCCAGACGGTTAGCGATTGTTGGCTCTAGGACTGAGTCGACGCGAGTGCAGTACGTATGCACTGCAACAACTCGATCAGCCATAGGGAACACATATGCTTTCAGTCCTGGCCAACCGTCCCTATCGGCATCTGTTTCTGGCCCAAGTAATCGCTCTAGCTGGAACTGGCCTAGCTACCGTAGCTCTTGGGTTACTCGCCTTTGACCTTGCGGGCGCACAGGCCGGTGCAGTGCTGGGTACCGCACTGGCGATAAAAATGACCGCCTACATTGGCGTGGCTCCGATTGCCGCTGCCTTTGCCGAGCGCCTACCGAGGAAGGCAACGCTAGTGATGCTGGACTTAGCTCGGGCAGCAGTGGCGATTTTGCTCCCGTTCGTAACTGAGATCTGGCAAGTCTATGTACTGATCTTTGTCCTGCAGTCCGCATCAGCGGCCTTCACCCCGACCTTCCAGGCCACCATTCCAGACATCCTGCCAGATGAGCGCGATTACACCCGCGCCTTGTCCCTTTCCCGTCTGGCCTACGACCTGGAAAGCGTCATCAGCCCTATGCTGGCGGCCTTGTTGCTCACTGTCGTCAGCTTTCACAGCCTGTTCGGCGGTACAGTCGTGGGCTTCTTGGTTTCGGCCGCAATGGTGGCCACCGTGAGCTTGCCAGTTGCACCACCTGTTCCCCAGCGAAGTATTTACGAGAGAACCACCAGGGGCATACGCATCTTCCTTGCGACACCTCGACTGCGCGGACTCCTCGCACTAAATCTCACCATTGCAGCAGCCAGCGCCATGGTTATCGTCAACACGGTAGTACTAGTGCAATCGAGATTTGGCTTGCCCCAAGAGGCGACAGCCACAGCACTGATGGCTTTTGGCGCTGGCTCAATGATTGTGGCGCTGGCCTTACCCACGTTGCTGGACAAGCTCGATGATCGAAAGATCATGCAAGTCGGTGGAGGGATCCTAGTTGCAGGACTCTTTATGGGAATTTTCCTGCCGAGCTACCAAGGTCTTTTGGGGCTGTGGTTCTTCCTCGGTACGGGTTACTCACTGGCCCAAACACCATCTGGTCGGATTCTGCGGAGATCCTCTGCCGCCCAAGATCGCCCTGCATTGTTCGCCGCACAATTTGCCCTGTCCCATGCCTGTTGGCTGATCACATACCCCCTAGCCGGCTGGCTCGGTGCGAACCTAAGCCTAACGGCATCCTTCGTCGGGTTAAGCCTGCTAGCCATAGCAGCACTCATGATCAGCCTGAAAATTTGGCGCCCCGAGCATGACCAGGAGATTGTTGAGCATCGTCATAGTGACCTGCCGGAGGACCACCCGCACATTGCCGACGGCAAGATCCATGCTCATGCGTTTGTCATTGATGACGAGCACCAGCACTGGCCCAGAAGCTGAGGGCCAGCTCTGGCATCGAGCCTATTGCAGCTCCTTCTTTCGGGCGGCCGGCAACACGGAAATAAAGTTTGATAGGGCTACCTGGTGGGCCACATCGTGCGGCAATGCATCCAAGAATGGATTGAAGCCGAACATGTACTTGCTCAGGCTGCCGAACGTCCCCACGACATCAGAGCCCACCATGAAGCGGTCGGGATATCTAGCTACTAGGTCTACCCAGTCCGCATCTGCTCTTCCCTGTTCATCCACGAGGTATGGGTGCAGCACGGTCCACGACATATCAATATAGAGATTGGGATAGCTCTCTAACAGCTGCTCAAGCGTCGGTAGAAGGAAGCTCATCTTGCCCTGGGTTCGATAGATTTCCATGCTTGTGCCTGCATGAGCCCAGATGAAGCGAACATCCGGATTGGAACGAAGTGCCTCCTCAAACTCTTCAAGGTACAGTGGATACCGCTCCCGTTTAGAGGTGATGTTGGAGTGGAGTAGAACAGGTAGGTCGAACTCGGCAGCCACCCGATAAACCTTGGCCATCGCCTTGCTGTTTGCCCGCGGAGCTTTCCCATAGATCAGTGCCGTCAGATAGTCATGACGGGTAAACACCTCTCCAATCCCTTGCCACAAACCAGGATCGAGCTCTAGCAGGCGCCGGATCTGGGCATCAGCATTCATATCGTTCGGATTGAATCCCGATATGAATGGGTGGAACCGCTTTTTCTGCTCCGGCGGTAGCTGCTTGTAGGCATGCGCGATAAGCGTATCGGTCGCGCTGTACCAGTAAGCCCTAGCATCATCCCCCGCATAGTAGCGGGGGCGCTTCGGCTCATCCTCGTCCCACTCCTTCGCGACTGAAATCCCCGACAACATGGCGTGGTCGATGTTTGCCGCCGCAGCCTCCTCAAGCAGTGGCCGAATTCCGGCACTTGCTTGGAAAAAATCTACGTAGTGCAGATGTGTATCGCTGTAGCGATAATTGTTGGCCTGGGCGCTAGTGCCCACAAGGCAGACAACTGCAGCCAACAGAAACGACATGGGGAACATGAAAAAGCCTCTGCTTGGCATCAGCCTCGGCAAATTGAGTTTTACCGCTAACTAGCAGCAGTGACCGAGAGAGCAAGGCGAAGGGCTTGAGTGACGACAGACTCGGCCATGCTCGGTGCATTCGCTTTATTGGCTGCCTGCCCAGGCAGATAGGGGATATGCACAAAACCAGCCCTGACAGAACGAGGAAAAGTGCTGACTGCGTGCATAAGGCTGTAGAACAGGCTGTTGCACACATAGGCCCCGGCACTAAGCGATATCTCCACCGGAATTCCGTAAACGCGCAACCTCGTTGCTATGGCCTTCACGGGCAAGGTTGTGAAATACGCCGCTGGCCCGCCCTCCAGTATCAACTGATCTGTTGGTTGCCTCCCGGCATTGTCCGGGATGCTGGCGTCCTGCAGGTTGATAGCCACTCGCTCTAGTGAGACCACAGCACGACCACCTGCCTGTCCGACTGCCACGATGATGTCAGGTTGATGCAGCGCCAGGAGTTGATCCAAACGGAGAAGAGAGTCTGTAAACGTACATGGGAGCAACGCACTGACAACGCGGTGCCCCAAGCCAATTTTCTGGCCATCAAGCCCCCGCACGACTTCCCAGGATGCATTGAGTCTTTCTCCACCGAAAGGCTCAAATCCTGTTAACAAGATGGTCTTAGGCATTTAGCTTTCCTTGGGCAGAACAACACCGCGCCGGCCAGTCCGAAGAATGGCCGGCGGGTTGCTTTCAACAGGGTTTCCCTTCCTCTGGGCGAGGAAGGGTTACAGCGTTAGATCACACGCTTGATGCTGATGTAGTCGCCCTCGGTGCGCAGGGTGACAGTCACAGGCTTACTGGAGCGGTTACGCCAGAACCAGCCATGTTTGCCGTCGAAGGCAGCCTCCAGCACACCAGAATCCTCCGGCGTGGAGCGGCCTTTCCCGTAGCCATGGTAGAAGTCGCGCGGAGCGTTATAAGGATCGCCATGGGTGTCGTAGTTAACAACGCCACCGTTAACACTCCACTGGTAGTTCACTTTGGCGCCTTGCTTCATCTCCAACTTGATCTCGGCGCCCTGGTTTGGGCTCAGAGTGACGGTCATCTCATGCTGCAGACCAGCAGGCTTTTCAGTCGCCGCTGGTTGGGCGGGAGCTACTGCAACCGGGGCGGGGGTTGGGGCTACTGCCGGAGCTACAGGTGCAGAGGGCGCAGCTGCCGCAGGTGCCGAAGCAGCCGCCTGAGCCGCAGCCTCATCCGCTAGCGCCTCTTCAGCCAGCTGTATTTTCACTTCGCCCATCTGCGTCAGGCCAAGAGCGCGACCCACCCCAGTAGGATCCATCGCATATTCCGAAGGCATGACCACTGTAACCAGCAGTCCGCAAGCGACGACTGCTGCGATGATGGTGGAGCGCAGCAGCTGCGCCGAAGAGGGAAGCTCGTTGAGAGTCGGAAGCTTGGTATTGAACATTATGAGAGTTCCTTACTGAGAGACGATCAGGCCGGTGATCTGGTAGCCCATGAGCAAGAAGCCGGCGCTCATCATGGCGACGTTGGCGGTATAGGCATGGCGCCAGAAGCTGGCAGTACGTCGCCAGTAGCCCATCAGGATGAGGATGCCGCCGAGGGCCAGCAGTTGGCCGATCTCGACGCCGACGTTGAAGGCAATCAGGTTGGCAATCAGACCGTCAGGAGAGATTTCGAACTCCTGGATCTTGGTGGCCAGGCCGAAACCATGAAGCAGGCCGAAGATCAGAGTCGCCGCGCGAGTATCGGGCTGATAGCCAAACCAGCGCTGGAAGGCGCCGAGGTTATCCAGTGCCTTGTAGACCACCGAAAAACCGATGATCGCGTCGATCACATACGAGCTGATGCTGATATTGCTCAGCACTCCAAACAGCAGGGTGATCGAGTGGCCGGCCGCGAACAACGTGACGTACAGACCAACGTCCTTCATGCGGTAGAGGAAGAAGATCACGCCGAATAGGAACAGCAGGTGGTCGTAGCCGGTGATCATGTGTTTGGCGCCCATGTAGATGAAGGGCACCAACATCACGCCGGTACTTTCCTGGATGAAGCCCTTGTCGCCTTCGGGCACTCCGTGGGCCAGTGCGTCCGGCACAACCGCCAGTAAGAGTGCGAGGGCGAGCAGAGGTAGATAGAGCGGTCGACGCAGGCGCGCGATCAGCGCCCCGGCTCCGCTCTGGAGAAGCAAATTCATAGAAATTTCCTGGGTTGTAGTGGTCTGGGGCTGCGAGGCGCAGCCGGTTTCAGAACACGAACCCAGAGCGTGGTGGTCGCTCGATCAGATAGATCGGCCACTCAGGGGTAGTAGCTCGCTGGGAGCGGGGGGGAGGATCTTGCTCGGGGCGTGACTGCAATGTCACCGGCGTCCCGAGATACGGGACCTCATGTACATGGTCAGCAGCATGCTTGTGACTAGGAATAGATGGTGCGTCTACATCGTGGGAATGACCATGAGAGACAGCCCCGGTGTAATCCCCCGGTACCAACGGTGCCTTAATGGCAGCCAGCGAGTGCCCTACCCAGGCCAGCAATAGGGCCAGTATCAGCGCGATAACGGGTTTCTTTGAGGCACTCCGACTAGCCATTTTCCTGCGTCTTGCATCTCTCTATGGAGAAGAGTCTCGCTTGCTCACATCCCCTCTGGGGGGATAGGATGCGAGCGTAATTCATCAAGGCACAGGACTCAAGTCATGAGCGACCACGAACACGGCCATGGACACCGCCACCAGAGCCACGCCGATGTCATGAAACGCCTGAAGCGCGCCGAGGGCCATCTGCGCAGCACCATCGCGATGATCGAAGCCGGCCGCGAGTGCGTGGACATCGCGCAGCAGCTACATGCTGTTGAGAAAGCCGTTTGCCAAGCCAAACGCACTCTCATCCAAGACCATATCGACCACTGCCTCGAACACTCGATGGACTCCATCGCCACTGGCCAACGCTCGTCCCTCGAAGACTTTAAGCAGATCACGAAGTACCTGTAGGTATCCCATGTCCAGCTTTGCCGATTTGCTGCAGCAGGGTGCATCCCACGCCTGGCTGTACTTCCCCAGCGCTATCCTCCTGGGGGCATTGCACGGCCTGGAACCAGGCCACTCGAAGACCATGATGGCCGCCTTCATCGTGGCCATTCGGGGCACGGTGAAGCAGGCAATCCTGCTGGGTCTGGCAGCAACGATCTCGCATACAGCGGTGGTCTGGTTGGTGGCCATGGGCGGTATGTACCTAGGCCAGAATCTGAACGCAGAAACGACCGAGCCCTACTTCCAGTTCGCCTCCGCAGCGATCATCGTCACCATCGCTTTGTGGATGTTGTGGCGCACCTGGCGTGGCGAGCAGATGTGGCGCTTCGAAGAAGACGGCTCTCATGATCACCACCATGACGAAACCCGACGTATCGATACAGGGCACGGCCGCATTGAGCTATCGATCTTCGAAGAGGGAGTACCTCCGCGCTGGCGCCTGCGGACCCTGAGCGGCCATACCTGGCCAGCAGAGGAAATCAGTCTGGCTACAACTAGGCCAGATGGTGCGCTCCAGCAGTTCCGTTTTGTGCATCGTGGCGAGTACTTGGAGTCCGTCGCAGAAATCCCCGAGCCTCACCAATTCAGCGCACGACTGAGCCTTGGACATGCCGGCCACTCACACGATTACGATCTGGATTTCCACGAGCATGATCATGGCCACGGCCATGCAGATCTGCAGGGTCTGGAGTTATCGCTAGAGGGATACCAGGACGCCCACGAGCGAGCCCACGCCAATGACATCCGCAATCGCTTCACCAATCGCAACGTCACGACTGGGCAGATCATCCTGTTCGGCCTGACTGGCGGCCTGATTCCCTGCCCAGCAGCGATCACAGTGTTGTTGCTGTGCCTGCAGGTGAAGGAAGTAGCTCTTGGGGCTGTCCTGGTGCTGTGCTTCAGCATTGGCCTGGCAGTAACGCTGGTTGCCGTCGGAGCAGCCGCTGCAGTAGGTGCCCGCCAAGCAACCAATCGCTGGCCATGGCTGGGAGCTGTTGCTCGTCGTGCTCCCTATCTCTCCAGCCTGCTCATCATTGGTGTCGGTATCTACGTCGGCATTCATGGCTGGATTGGTCTGACTGCGTAAATGTTAGAGCTGTCAGGCTATCTGGGCCTATTCCTCGCCGCCTTTGGCGCCGCAACGCTGATCCCCATGCAGTCCGAAGCGGTGCTAGCTGGGCTGCTGGCCAGTGGAAGCTATTCGGTCACCATGCTGTTGCTGGTAGCCACGGCAGGCAACGTATTGGGTTCCGCGGCCAACTGGCTGCTTGGGCGCTATATCGAGCACTTTCGGCACAAGCGCTGGTTTCCGGTCAGTGACGACAAGCTGGCTCGAGCTCAAGTTGCCTACCACCGATACGGCCGCTGGTCGCTGCTCCTGAGCTGGGTGCCGATCATTGGCGATCCGCTGACGATGATCGCCGGCGTCATGCGCGAACCGCTCTGGAGCTTCTTGCTGATCGTTCTGCTGGCCAAGTTCTCCCGGTACCTGGCACTAACTGCTATGACTTTGGGAGTGATGGGGTAATGCGCTCGACCAGCCTGGACCTCGTCAAATGGCTCGCCATGCTGACGATGGTGATAGACCACCTGCGCTACCTCTGGCCTGAGGCGACAGCATGGTTCTTCGTTATTGGCCGATTTGCGTTCCCATTGTTCTGCCTGGGTATCGCTGCCAACGTATCCCGCTCTCGCCCAGGTGATCTGTACAGTGAAAACAATTTTCGCTATCTGAGTTGGCTACTGGCCTTCAGTTTCGTATCCGAACTGCCTTACCGAATGCTGTCAGACATGAGCAATACGCTGAATGTCATGCCGACACTGATGCTGGGTCTGCTCGTTGCTTGGAGTGTCCACCATAGCGGCCGCACCGGTCTGATACTGGGACTCGCCACACTGACTGCTGCTGGCGCTCTTCATAATCAGTTGATGTATGGCGCGTTTGGAGTGCTGCTACCGGCAACGATGGTGCTAGCGATACAACGTCCTGGAGCCACCTGGCTCGTACCTGCGGTATTTAGCGTCTTGGCCAATAGCCGTTACGGGTGGACCGGGGTAGGCCCTTTTGATACTTGGTGGGCACTAGTAAGCACCTTCTTGGCGCCACTGGTAGGCCTCTGGCTCTTGAAACAAAAGATCTCTCGCCATGTATGGCCCGTCGGGCGCTGGGGATACTTCTTCTACCCCGGCCACATCACCGTGCTAGTAGGACTGCGTGCGGTTATCTGACCGTGGAGTAGAAATACCCTTGCCCAATGAAGGCACTTTGCCATACTCCGATTCGTGACCTCAGTCACACACAAGAACTAATCAAAACTGAGTTTGAACATGAAGAAGCTTTCCGCCGCTCTGATCGCCACTGTGATTGCCCTATCCTCTGCTGTTGCAGTTGCCCATAGCGGGGGCACCGACTCGAAGGGCTGCCATACCAATCACACCACCGGCGTCTATCACTGCCACTAACCTCGGCAGCAGTACCAGCCGCCTCAGCCGAGACGGCTGGATTAGCCGTGGCGTAAGCCAACAGTGAAAATAGTCGCGAACCGCTGGGATGGCGTAGGGCTATGAGACTCGCATCGAGTGTCCGCTAATGGCCCAGGCTGTGTAAAAACGTTGGCATCGACCTTGCTGTGATTTGATGGATTCGAAATCAGCGGGGGCGCCAATGAAGCGTTTTATCCAGGGAGAGCATCGAGGCCAAAGCGCGCTGCTTCCCGAGAGCCTGGATGACTACGTGGCGGACACTAACCCGGTGCGGGTGGTTGATGTGTTCGTCGATGAACTCGACCTTAGCCAACTGGGTTTCGAGGGTGTCGTCCCGGCGGAAACCGGCAGACCCGCCTACCATCCTGCCGACCTGCTGAAGATCTACATCTACGGCTACCTCAATCGCATCCAATCCAGTCGCCGCCTTGAGCGAGAGACCCAGCGCAACGTCGAGCTGATGTGGCTGACCGGGCGCTTGATGCCGGACTTCAAGACCATCGCCAACTTCCGCAAGGACAACGGCAAGGCAATCCGCGGCGTATGTCGGCAGTTCGTGGTGCTGTGCCAGCAGCTTGGCCTGTTCTCTGAGGCGCTGGTAGCCATCGATGGCAGCAAGTTCAAGGCGGTCAACAACCGCGACCGCAATTTCACCAGCGCCAAGCTTCAGCGGCGAATGGAGGAGATCGAGTCCAGCATCAACCGTTACCTGACCGCACTAGATACCGCTGACCGCCAGGAACCTGCCGTAGCGCAGGTCAAAGCAGAACGCCTCCACCACAAGATCGCAACGCTGAAAGCCAAGATGCAGGAGCTCAAGGAAATCGAGGTACAGCTCAACGAAACACCGGACAAACAGATCTCCCTGACCGATCCCGATCCCCGCTCAATGAAGACGCGGGGCAGCGGCATGGTCGGCTACAACGTGCAGGCGGCGGTCGACACAAAGCACCACCTGATCGTGACGCATGAGGTCACGAACGACGGAGTCGATCGCGATCAACTGAGCGCCATGGCCAAGTAAGCGCGAGAGGCCATGGGTGTTGAGAAGCTCTCGGCGGTCGCAGACAGAGGGTATTTCAAAGGCGAAGAAATCCTGGCGTGCCATGAGGCTGGGATCACCGTTTTCGTGCCCAAGACGCTGACCTCGGGAGCGACAGCGGCTGGCCGCTTCGGCAAAGGTGATTTCATCTATGACCCAGTAAAGAACGAGTACCTATGCCCGGCTGGGCAAAGCCTGATCTGGCGTTTCTCTAGCGTCGAGAAAGGGCTGAAGCTGCACCGTTACTGGAGTTCGCATTGCCAGGGTTGTGCGCTGAAAGAGCAGTGCACACCGAGTCCACAGCCACGCCGAGTGAGCCGCTGGGAGCATGAAGCAGTGCTCGAAGCGATGCAGAGTCGTCTGGATCAAGCGCCCGAGATGATGCGAATCCGCCGTCAGACGGTCGAGCACCCGTTCGGCACGCTGAAGAGCTGGATGGGTGCCACCCATTTCCTCACCAGAACGCTCGACCGGGTGAGCACCGAGATGAGCCTGCATGTGCTCGCCTACAATCTCAAACGCGTGTTGAACGTGCTGGGCAGCGGTGCCCTGATGGCAGCGATGAAGGCCTGAGGCCTGTTTTACGAGTCTTGCCCCCTCTCAACAGGCGCGCCGAAGCCGGAAGTGCCATAGCAACCAGAATCACCGAATGCGCCTGATTGGGTCTCCGGCGGCCTCCTGGACGCTGAGAAAATCACCCGGCAGTTGATTGCCATCGCTTGCTGCGTTTTTACACGGTCTGGGCCGGAAGCGGTCGCTCGTGGGAGGCCGCTTCCGGCAAAGAAGCGGATATTTGGGGACTGCTCCGGATTAACCCCTGCGCCGACGGATTTTCATGATTGCAGAGTGCTAGTATCCGTGCGCAGGTTTTGAAGCTAGGTGAACGCGAGGGATAGCATTTGCAAGAGCATGAATATTCAGTCATAGGCCATAGCAGAAGCACTATTGGCCGCTACCTAGGCATGCTTGCCACCGTAGTCGTCTCCCTTCTTCCAGCCGTAGGTATCGGGCTGTCAGAGGCACTAGCCTCAGTCGGCCTTCCTGATTGGGGGAAGTACTTCCTTGTCATTCCTATCACCGCTGGCGTGATCTATACGGGCATCCACTGGTGCTTCAATAAGTTCGCCTGGCGTCCCCTGAGCTACCTCTCGCAGATTCCACATATAGCGGGCCAGTGGGACTGCGAAGGAAAGACCTACGCCGATGACGGGAGTATTGCCCAGCACTGGGTAGCTGAACTGAGCATTTCTCAGACATGGGAAAAGATTCGAGTCCGACTCGAAACCAAGTCATCCATATCACACAGTATTTCTGTTGCCCTCATCCCAGAGGCCGATGGTTGCTGGATGCTGATGTACAGCTACATGAATCAGCCCAAGGTCGGGAACCTCAACCTCCATGCCCATAAGGGTTACGCCGAAATGAGGTTCACCAAAGGCTTGAAAGCCGCGAAAGGCGAGTACTTCACGGCGAAAAGCCGTGGCACGGTTGGGGCAATGGAATTCACTAGGAGAGAAGAATGAGCAAGGATGTAAAACGCCGGCTTTCCGATCTGAAGGCGCGGCGGCAAGGCAGTTTCATAGCGATGGACAGCCTTGTTGAAAACAGTGTGAGCATGGAAAGCTTTGAGGCCCGCTCGACCGGTGAGTGGGCGAAATACACGCTCGGAATCATGCAGGAAGTCGATCCCAAATATACGGCAACCTCAATCGCTGAAGGCGAGCGCGTAAAGAATCAAATCAAGAACAGAATCAGTACCTCCGTATCGTTCGAGTATCAAGGCTCCGTCCCACTGAACGTGCATATCCGTGGCGCTAGCGACATCGACATCCTAGTTCTGCTAAGTGGCTACCTGACCTATGACACCAATGGAGTAGGTGCTTCGGGATATCTCCCCTGGACTGGCCTCAGTGGTGTCGACCAGCTCGCATATCTCCGTATGGAGCTGGAGGATGGGCTAGAAGTCGCGTTCCCTGAAGCAGACGTGGATACTGCAGGCGATAAAGCCATCGGGCTTTCAGGCGGCAGCCTCAAGCGAAAAGTTGATGTGGTCCCGTCGTATTGGAACGACTCTGCAACGTACCAAGCGAGTAAGAATAAGAAGGACCGAGAGGTTTGTATTTTCCAAAAGCAGAGCCGTACGACCTTCAAAAACCGACCATTCCTCCACATCGACAAAGTGAGCGAGAAAGATCGCCGCTGCAATGGAGGGGCGAAGAAGATCATCCGCATGCTCAAGAACTTGAAAGCGGACTGTGACAACCCCTCCTCGATTGCTGTGAATAGCTACGAGATCGCGGGGCTCGTGTATCACTTCGAAGATCTGCCAATCAGTCTGCCCGTTTATCGTGAGCTGGCCTTAGTCGCGGTGACCCGGCAGCAGCTAGATCGGATGATCAATAACAAACAGTGGACGATGGGGCTCAGCACTCCAGATGGCATCCGAAAAATTATCGACTCCGAGGCGAAATTCGACTCCCTGAGACTGCTTCGCGCTGAGGTCAATGAGCTAGCTAAAAATCTCGCCATCGAGCTCACGCGTGAGATCTGGGTCAGCGACCACGATGCAATTCGTGCACTGAACGAGTCCTATGTTTCTGAGCGCTAACTGAAAGAGCCCAGCTAAATCTGAGCAAGAGCTGAGATTGCAGTGGCCAAGCGGTCTGGCCGCTTGCAATCACACTAGGAGTTCAGTTCTCGGCATAGAAAAATCTATGGTCACCCCCATTTTTGCAATACTGATCAACGATGGCTGTTTGGCTTGCTTAAATCTATCCGGCGTCTATCTGGGGCATGCCCCGCGCCACGATGAGAGTCGCGCCTGGCGATCCTGAAAAGCCCGACGGCTTCTAAAGCCGATTTTTGTGTCAGGTTCTTCGCCAGGCCGGTGGGCCGTTCACGTCATCGGTTGTTCAGCATCGCAAACCCGAAAGGGTGTTTCGTGGTACAGCGGTAAACGCAGGGTCAGGCGGCGAGTGCGCTTGGCCCTGCTTCAAATTCCGAGTGATTGGCTGCAATCGCCCAGGCGATGCGGGCGAGCTTGTTGGCCAGGGC
The DNA here is from genome assembly GCF_029837675.1 of Pseudomonas sp. GD04015. Classification (NCBI taxonomy): domain Bacteria; kingdom Pseudomonadati; phylum Pseudomonadota; class Gammaproteobacteria; order Pseudomonadales; family Pseudomonadaceae; genus Pseudomonas; species Pseudomonas sp. GD04015. The sequence continues at coordinate 175,852 of NZ_JAOEEE010000009.1, forward strand.
GCACACCACCACATTCGAGTGCCGCCGCTCACGCAGCGAGCGAACCCAGTCGGCCAAAGCGCCCTGCTGGTACTCCAAGCGTTGCAGATAGACCCTGGCGCACTGCACCAGCAGCCGGCGCAAGTTCTTGTCGCCGCGCTTGCTGATTCCCAGCAGAAGGGCCCGGCCTCCCGTGCTGTACTGGCGTGGCACCAGACCCACCGATGCCGCGAAATCACGACTGCCGCCATACTGTTTGCCATCGCCCATCTCGGCGCACAGTAGGCTGGCCGTGATCGGCCCCACACAGGGGATGCTCAGCAGGCGGCTGCCCAGCTCGTCCTCGGCAAGCTGGCCGGTCATTTCCTTGTCCAGCGATTTGATCTGCTCGTCCAGGTAGCAGAAGTGCTCATGCAAGCGACTCAGCAGCCCGACCAGGTGCGGTGGCAACTCGTGCTCGTTCAACGTGGTCGGCAGCCGCCTGACCAGCGACAACCCCTTGGGCAGGCTGATACCGAATTCCAACAGGAACCCATGGGCCTGGTTCGCCGTCTTCGTCCGGTCACGCACCAGGGATTCGCGCATCCGGTGCAAAACCGACAAGGTTTGCTGGGCTTCGGTCTTCGGTGTCACGAAGCGCATGGTAGGCCGGGAGGCGGCTTCACAGATCGCCTCGGCATCGATGAAGTCGTTCTTGTTGCCCTTAACGAAAGGCCGCACGAACTGCGGCGAAATCAGCTTCACTTCATGCCCGAACGCTACCAGTTGCCGAGCCAGAAAGTGTGATCCCGCACAAGCTTCCATCGCCACTGTGCACCTCGGCAAGTTGCCGAGCAATCGCATCATCTGCTGGCGTGTCGCTTTCCTGCGCAAGACTTCTCGACCGACATTGTCCTGCCCGTGCAAATGAAAGCTGTGCTTGCCGAGATCGATACCAACCAGTGCGACGCTGCTCATGATGATGGCCTCCGAAATAAAACACCCTGCGAGAGCGTAGCCCTCGCAGGGTGTGGGGGTGACCATCTCATTAGCCCGCCTTTCAGGGGCGGGCTTTTCAGCTGTCTCCAAGGGGAGGCTAGGGCTGACGATGAGTTCGGCCTTGTGCAGCGGAGCGAGTTCTGGAAAGACAACTGAGCTCGGTTCAGATGGGACTATGGATACGGGCAGGATATGGGACGTTAGCCTCGCAGATGTGATGCAGCAGAGAAGATCACGTGGTTACTAATTCGACTGCCGAGTGACTGACTCGCTGAGGTTGAGTACGTGCGATCTCCCTCCACTCGGTACTGGTGCCCAAGCTCGCTACCTTGTGCATCACGAATTGAAAGAACCTCCAGTAACGGCTCCATCAACCAGCGACCAACCTCGTTCGTATGCCCAGGACTCACAAGATACGCCTGCTCCAGCCAGGCGTGCTCAGTCTGCGCAGCTATGACCTGTTCCAGCAATGGAACCGAGGGAACCATTAGCATGCTTCGAAAGGCCTGGTTTCCATCGTCCTCAACGATCTGCAAGTAGAACCAGGGCCAGGTCATCTCTAGCTCGACATATGACCAGAACTGCACGCCATCTGGCGCTGTTGAGAGCCCAGGAAGCAGTTCCGCATTCCGACTGGTTTTGAACACGAGGCAATTTCCTAATGAGAATTTTGCTTAATTGATGAACAATATATTTTGTAGTCATATATTGTTCAATCGCGCTTCATCGTCCCATTTTGCGGAGCAGCAAAATGGAAGTCCGGGATTCGTTCGGGAAGGCGTTGAGGTTCGTGCGACAGCGTAGGGGGCTGACACAGGAAGATTTCTCACTCGTTAGCAGTCGTACCTTCGTAAGCATGCTGGAGCGCGGAGCAACGAGCCCGACTCTCGAAAAGCTCGATAGCCTCTGCACGGTGCTCGACATTCATCCGGTCACCCTCTTGGCCCTGACCTACTTGCTTGGATCCGAAGCTCCTGAAAGTTTTGAGCAGCTCTTGGAGAAGGTTGGTGAGGAATTGAGAGATCTAGTCGAACCTGACTGATTGCTCAGCGGGGCTGTGTGAGGAGGCGGTTCCGTGACCGCACAGTGAGTGTTGACCTTGCTGTCTCTCTGTGTTGTTGGCGCTGATGGAAAATTGGGGGTCATATGTCCGTCGCGCAAGCAATTTTGAATCGAGTCAAGCACATGCCAAAGGGGAGACCCTTTGTCGGCGCGGTGTTCGCGCAGGTTGGTTCCCGTGCGTCGATTAATAAAGCGCTTTCTAGACTGGTGCAATCAGGCACGCTGGAGCGAGTGGCTCGCGGTGTCTACATGCGCCCTAAAACGAGCAAGTACACCGGTAGGGTGGTGCGCCCGAGTCCGCTGGCTGTCATGGAGGTCATCACGAAGGCGAACGGCGAGACGATCCAGATACACGGCGCGGAGGCTGTTCGGCGGTTGGGCCTCAGCACACAGATGCAGGTGTTGCCGACCTTTTACACCAGCGGATCTACTCGCGAGATCAAGGTTGGCAATGCGGTGGTTCGCCTCCGTCACGTATCCAAGGACCGCTTGCAGCACGCCGGCACGACGGTAGGTGTGGCGCTTACTGCTCTCTACTACATCGGGAAAGAAGGGCTGTCCGCTAATGTGGTTGCCAAGATTGTTAGTGCGCTGAGCGGCGAAGAGCTGATGAAGCTAAGGGCCTGCAAGATGCCGAGATGGATGCGATCGTCATTGAGCCTTGTGTGAGCGTACGTGGATGCGTCTTGCGTACTGGATCACTTGGCCTCGATGGTGGTGATGTGTGTGGCGATTCAATCAGCCCCCCCCAGCATTTCACAAGAGAGGAGCCATTCGCTCTGATATGCGTGATCATCTCTGTCAGTCCTCCTTGTGCACTGTAGAATTAGTATGAGCTTTCTCTCTATCGACGTTGCTCTGCCTGCCCTTCGCTCAGCATTGGCAGAGCGAAATGAAGCTGTTCTTGAAGCTCCTCCAGGAGCGGGTAAGACAACCCGAGTTCCCCTCGCGCTATTGAATGAGACATGGCTTGGAACCCAATCCATCTTGATGCTCGAGCCGAGGCGTCTTGCTGCTCGAGCTGCGGCTGAGCGTCTAGCTAGCGAATTGGGTGAGAGAGTAGGTGAAACCATCGGGTACCGGATTCGCTTGGAAAGCAAAGTCGGTCCGAAAACCCGAGTTGAAGTCGTCACCGAGGGCATCCTGTCCCGTCGTTTACAAGAGGACCCCGCCCTCGACGGCGTTGGGATTGTCATCTTCGATGAATACCATCTTCGTACGCTTGACGCAGATTTAGCCTTGGCACTTTGTCTAAACGGCCGTGAGCTTCTTAGGGACGAAAGCCAACCACTTAAGATCCTTCTGATGTCTGCAACGCTTGAGGGGAATCGTCTTTCTAAGCTCCTGAACGACGCTCCAATAGTGAAGAGTGACGGCCGTATGTTCCCGGTCACCACGTATTGGGGGAGACCTCATCAATTCGGTGAGATCGTCGAGCAGCGCGTGATTCAGGTCTGTCTGCAGGCCCTATCTGAACAAAGCGGGAGCATCCTTGTGTTCCTTCCTGGTCAGGCTGAAATACGCCGGGTTAACGAGCAGTTGAAAACTCAACTGAAGGACCAAGATAACATTATGCTTTGTCCGCTCCATGGCGAACTTGACCTGTCGTCCCAGCGAGCAGCTATCGAACCCGCGCCACAAGGCAAACGCAAAGTAGTGCTTGCCACCAACATAGCCGAAACGAGCTTAACCATCGACGGCGTTCGCGTCGTAGTGGACGCTGGACTAGCACGCGTGCCGCGTTTTGACCCTGTCAGTGGTATGACTCGCCTAGATACGCAACGTGTTTCTCGAGCGGCAGCTACGCAACGTGCTGGCCGCGCAGGACGCCTAGAACCAGGTGTTTGCTATCGACTCTGGTCGGAATCGCAACATGACCAGCTTGCAGCATACGACGCTGCCGAAATTTTGCAGGCAGATCTATCTGGACTCGCGCTGCAGCTAGCACGATGGGGTGTGCAGCCTGACGATTTGGCTTGGTTAGATTCGCCTCCTGTAGCAGCTTATGCGCAAGCTCGTGATCTACTCACCCGGCTAGGAGCATTAGATGAGCGTGGTGTTATTACTGCCCATGGCCAAGCGATGGCTGAGTTACCTGCACATCCTCGAATCGCGCATCTGTTACTCCGTGGCCAGGCATTCGGGCTCGGTAACCTCGCCTGTAACATAGCGGCGCTGCTTGGAGAAAAAGATATCCTCCGCGGTAACGGCGCTGACCTTCATGATCGTCTTAGCGTATTGGGTAATGAAGCGTCCTCACGCGCCAGTCGAGGGGCTGTTCAACGAGCCCGTCAGCTAGCGAGGCAGTTCAGGGGATACCTACGCGGTCCGGTATCTGAACCTGTGGCAGACCCTGATCATCCACGGTGGCAAGGGGGGCTCCTGGCCTTCGCTTATCCAGATCGAGTGGCACGTCAGCGACGCGATGGTGGAGCCGAATACCGATTGGCAAATGGTCGTGCCGCACAGTTTGGCGAGCCTGACGCACTGATGAAAGAGCCTTGGCTAGTCATTGCAGACCTTGGGAGCAGACAATGTCAGAGAGAGGAGCGCATCTACATTGCCGCAGCACTTGATCCCCAGCTATTCGACACTCTGCTTGCCGAGCAGGTAAGCCAGCGTGATGAACTCGAGTGGGACGAACGCGAGGGTGTATTGAAAGCCGAGCGGCAGCAGCGTGTGGGCGAGTTGGTATTGAGTCGAGCTGCCATTCCTGGGCTTGATGAAGAGGCTCGTTCTCAGGCATTGGTCGGGCTCGTACGTCGCAAGGGCATGGCGCTGCTACCGTGGACACCGGAACTTCGTCAGTGGCAGGCACGAGTGTCTCTTCTTCGTGATCTGGATCTCGAGCAAAAGGGTGAAAGTGAGTGGCCTGATCTGTCAGATAGCGCACTCCTGAGCTCACTTGAAGTGTGGCTGGGGCCATACCTGGGCAAAGTTAGCCGACTCAGTCATTTCGATAACTTGGATCTCTCAAGCATCCTCCTTGGGTTGCTGCCTTGGCCGTTACCTGCACGCCTCGATGAACTAGCCCCCAAAGCGCTGCAGGTGCCATCTGGCTCGCGCATTGCCATTGATTACTCAGAACATCCTCCCGTGCTTGCCGTTAGGCTACAGGAGCTGTTTGGCATGGCTGACACTCCTCGTGTAGCAGGGGGCCGACAGGGGGTGCTACTGCATCTACTTTCTCCAGCTCGCAGACCCGTACAGGTTACTCAAGATCTCGCCAGCTTTTGGGCCAATACCTACATTGAAGTAAAGAAAGATCTAAAGGGTCGATACCCCAAGCACTGGTGGCCTGATAACCCTATGGAGGCAGAGCCAACCGCTAGGAGTAAGCCTAGAAAGCAATGACTGCCGCCCGAGCGAAGCCAAGAAAAACCTAGAGATCGAGATAAGAAGCGACCGAGTTTACGTGGCGCGTGCCTTGGCAATTTCAAAATCTTCATTACGCAACTTCTTGAGCTTTTCAAGCTCTGTTGCGTACTCGGCAACAGGCATTCCTGCCTTTAAGTCGTTCAGAAGTTTCTCTTGGCTTTGGTCAAAGACCTCAATCGCCTTGATCATGTAAACTGAGGAAACCGTGGTGTGGTAGTTCGATACCTTCTCGAAGGCTAGGTGAATGTAGCGCTCTACAGAGTCAGGACTCTGGTGGCCAGTCCACTGCATCACCTCTGCAACGAATTTTTTGCTGTCGAGTAATGCACGCCTGAAGTCATCTACGCTTTCAAGTTCATGCCTGCGGATGAGCAGAACAAACAAATTAGTTATGAACGCGTGACGGAACATGTGTGCACAAATTGGCTCTTTGATCCCAGCATGATTCTTCAGTACGAAAACTTCATTTGAAATCGAGTCAGCGTTAAGCCTGGAGCCATTCTGGTCGGAGACAAACAGGAAGCCATGATCATTGGATTTTCTGAATTTGCTAATGAGCCTCTTTCGAGGAAAGTCTATGTACTTTTTCAACTCGTTCAGCAGCATCTTCGTGATGGGAATCATACGCTCTACACCCACCCCTCGCTTAAGAGTCTCAAGACGCAACATCGGAAACTCCATTGCTAGCGCAGCCAAGACGTCGCTGACTAAAATGTTTGCGATTTCACTACGCCGAGCACCTGTATGCTCCAGCAGGGAAATCATGACGTGGCGGCGCATCTGCAGATGTCTTGTTTTACCGAGGCTGTTGATGGCCTCCCTTAAACGGTCAATGTTCTGCGCCGTAATCGGATCACGCGTGCGTGGACGTCCACCGGATAGTGAAAGCGAGTGATGGTGGACATAGTCCCTTTTTATAACTTTTCCTGAGCGGGTTTTGATTGTGGCTGTCTTATGAATCGTGCGAATTCTGCCGTTAGGCGAAACAAAGGCATTGTCGCCGTAGAAATGGCCAACGTGGCTCAAAAAGTCCAAGCAAACCCGGCCAACGTTCAATACCGTAGTCTCTGACTTCCTCTTATGTGTGGAGCCAGGCCTAAGCGCTTCTGTTCGAATTGAGCTGATGAAGCTGCTAAATCCATTGTCAGTCAACTCGATGAAATCTATATCATGGCGGAAACAGTAACGTATGAGCTGGCTGATTTTCGCCGCATAGTCCCCCATTGTGCCGCCTTTGCTGCCTTTTCTGGATAGCCCGGATTGACCGCCTCTCCCTGGTCTGTCTCGCAAGGCCAGCATATAAAGGTTCGCAAGCAAGCAAGGTCGTCCGTCAGGCCATACAATAAATGGCATGTTTGATCCATCTTTCGTAACAAGAGAGCCCAAGGCGTGATGGTCAAAGAGCTTTAGGTCGCTGACTGGCCTGAAAAGCTGCTTTATAGATGACGTACTCATTTACGGTACTTGTCGATTTTGGTGACTTTTCGATCATGCTCAATTGGCGGAAAATAATCGAAAGGTGGCGGGTTCATAGAGGCAATCATCGTCAGCGTCGTTAAAGCATCTTGCACACGCTTCTTGCGAAGCTTCTCGCTAGGCGTATCCCTGACAATTTTCAACTCGCCTATAGCGTACGATAAACCCTGTAGTAATATGAAGTTTATCTTTTGATGTTGCTCAAGGTCACGCTCCATCTCATCTACACGCTTCGTTAGACCGCTTTTCGTACGTTTGTTGCTTTTTTGACCTCTATTATTGAAGGTGTCGATGCTGTCTTTGGCAGATAATCGAAGATAATTTATCTCTTCAAATCCGCGTTCAAATAGTTCGTTGGCGTACGTCTTAAGTGTATTTAAACTGACAGCCTTCGTCTGCTTGATACCTTCATCGTCTTCGAATTCGACTTCCAATGCGGCGATCCCGGCCTGGCTTTTAAGTGCCGAGATTAGTTCTACATTTTCAGCGAATATATGAGGTCTTGCAGCAACCTGCCTTAGAAAGTCTCGCAGGGCGCTTACAGCGCTTCTGCTATTTAATACCCGTGCGTCAGTCTTCATGGTTAACTCAATCTTTAATTTTCACGATAACGCGCATATGCTTCCCGGCGTTATCGACGAAAAACTCTGGCTCAATGCAAACCTCACCTTCCTGGATAAGATCCAGGATATGTTCCTCAAGCTCTTCAGTGTCGACTAGCGCAAAGTCGTCGGTACCATAGCGCGCTCGAAGTAGGTGAGCGAGCTGGGCGTAACTTTCAGTCCCTCCCTGATGAAGACTCTCGGCAACAAATTGAGCTTTAGCCCCGCGCAGAATCGTTCCGTCCAAGGTCTCGGTTATGTAGTTCCACAGGTGCTCAATATCAGTATGGCCAAGCATCCATTGCAGGGTCTCTAAACCACCGAGGCTGGCGGAGTGAAAGAACAGCATTGCAAAAAAACGACGTAGCTGGTGCTGGCGAATATAGTAACGTTCACCCTTATTGTTAATTGGGGTTTGGATGTAGTCGCAAAGAAAATCCAGGTTACGGTTGTAGCTATAAGAGGTGGGCTGAGAAAACCCAACGTCACCGCGAATTGAAGGTGTTGCAAACAAGTGACACATCTCTTCAATGTAACCCAGGCGAACAAGAATTTTTTGCATTCGAATCAGGTTTTTAATCATCTGGACAGCTATAGGCTCAATTGGTCGTGCTTCCAGGTTTCTGAGTCCATAAAGACGGTAGGTGCTTTTGCGGTTGTAAAAATTCAACCATTGCTCAGTGGAGTCCAAGCAATTTGTGCAATGCAAATCTAGTAGCTCGCCAACTCGACGTGCAGTAATAGCACCGACAACTAATTGTACGGCTCCAATGTAAACTCCGATGAGCTCAAGTACGGCGCAGTTGGTGCGAAGTTTATTAAAATAACTCTCCTTGCTTTCTATTCTGATTCGCCCAAGTAATGAATCTTCATTGCGGAATGAGAGTCCAAATTGTCTCACGCCCAAGGCTGCAAGCTCCGGGCCTACTACATGTTGAAGTTCTTTGTCGGATAGTTCTCCAACTTTAATCTTGTGGATCTTGCAGTAAAGTATGAGTTTGCAAAAGCCGTTCACAATTGTCTTGCCATGCTTAAGGTGGAACTCTACGGAGTCTTTAAATGCACCAAACACCACGGCAGATGGAAGCGTCCTAAAACTGCCTGGGCTCGATAGATTAGCCTGGAATTTTAAGACCTCTATTAAATCGCTTACTGGCGGGGCAGGGATTCCAAGCTCATGCAGTCTTCCCATGCTATAAATAGATGCTTTATATCCATTAAAGGCAGTCGGTGTAATAGTTTTCCTTTCTCCCGTCGTTACTCGGACAGGTGGGTACTCACGTCTGAAGTCGGAGGCGGACTTGTAATAAGTTAAAATGTTTATAACTGATTTTGTTTCTGATTTTCCCTTGAGTGTTTTTTTATATATCACCTCTGATAGCATGGCTGAGTTGGGTGAGTTCCACCTTTGGTTCCCTTTCCTGTAATAGCCTTTAAGATAAAGAGCTGCGCGGATATTTGGAATTAGGTGAAGTTCTACATCCAGTTCATTTTCGTCCTCTTGGTCTGGGGTCACTATCTGCATTTCTGGTATGGCATCTAAAGTTTTACTGATCAGGTTTTGATCTGTGGATTCAAGAAGTTCCAAACAGTAGGATGACATCCGTTTGCGCCACCCATACACTGACTCAGATGTGTCCGGATGATAGGTGAGCGTGGTTAATATTGACTTAAGGTTGTTCGAGGAAAGTCCAGCCAGCCCATAAGTGGAAAACTCATACTCGGCCGAATGCAGAAGCAAATAATCAATTACATGTACTGCTCTTGCAAAATTGATTGCTTGAGATTTAATTGAGTTGGAATCTGCGCCGCCACCAGCAACCTTCTCTGTAGCTGAGGTGAGCATGTATTTTAGGCCAGCAAGCAGATCGTTATTCTTTCTGTCTGTAAGAATACTTCCGTCATCAAGATCTACGCTCCAGTTGAGTGTTTTGTCGCGCTTATAGTCGAAGTTGTAGTACCATACGTTGTCGTGAAAGCTACTCTTAAGCCAGTCTGCTCTTTGTAGCTTGCACTTGGAATCCACAAAGAAAGGGTTCAAAAAATTAAGCTCGTGCGGCATTTCCATAAATGAGTGACTCCATTTTTTTAGGGTTGTAGTGCGAAAGTGCATCGGAGAGATGTTGCTTAAGCAAATAATCATTCCCTCTATTAATTTCTTCCACTACTGCCCTTGAAAGGTCGGCCCAATAAGTTGCACGGCCACATACTTTTTCGGGGCTTGAAGCCATATCCACTGCTTTTTCTAAGGAGATAAGTGCTGTCATTATTCCTGGGTCAATCGAAATCAGCACTTGTTTAACCCCGAGGCTGGTGCTTTTTTCTTTTTCAGCCGATGTGTGTTCTGGATCGCTAAGGTGATGTGGGATGTCTTTCAGTGCGTGGTTGGTAAGAAAGTTATGCAGCTCTTCCATGTTGGAAAAATTAGCTGCTTCCAATAGGTATGGGCTATCTTTCATGGCTTCGCAAATAAAGCCACGCTGAAAGATGCGAATCCATCTTGTTTGGAAAAATGCCAATATAGCCTCTGGTAGATATCTTTTCATAAGTAGCGTGTCATATCTGGCGTGACCAAGGGCTTTGGCCATCTCTGTTACGCTTTTTGTTTTCAGGTATACCAAAACTCCTGAGGAGGCTCTTAGTGTGGTAAGGGATACCCTTGTCAGAAATTTTACGAGCTCTTCTTCTCTGCGATGTGTATAGGGCTCGAATTGTTCTTTTAATATTTTCAGTGTATTCTTCTTGCTTTTAAAGTTTGATAGGTTCCACCCAGGGAGTCCGGCGCTCATTGGGTAGGAGAAACCAAGTCCGCACGTAATAAATAGCTCTTGCCAAGTATCATCGCCATTCGCCCGCAGGAAATCTCTAAGCGGCTTGGTTATTTCAATTACCTGCTCAATGAGGAGTGTGGTGGTTTCATTCAGTTTGATTTTTTGCTCAGAAAGCCTGCTGCCTCTTCTATCTTTAAATCCGATCAGCCAGTTTCCATCTGTTTCCGACTTCCTGAAACCGATGTAATCACCATTTGCATCATGTAAGATCAATTTCTTCAGAAAGCTTGGAGTGATCTCGGCGTGCTCGATAGTTAGAAGGCATTGAAATGGGAATAATCTTTCCGCTGTCGGAAGACCAAGAGTCTCTGCAATGTGCGGTTTGGGGGATCTACCGCCATATCGGTTACTTAAGTAATTCGAGTCAATTTTAAATCCGTCTCGCTCGAATGTAGCGAATACATTTTCAACACCCATTTTCTCTAATGTTGACATGCTTGCCCCAGACTGGATGGGTGTTCCTTGTTGGGCGAGCAGCTTTCTGCGCTTTACATGGGCGTAGGTTTTTTCGCACTGGGCAGCCGCCCACCTCTTAACTGTATTTAGATCTGATTCTATGTCCTTAAATAATACCTCAATGGTTTCCGAGTCTGTAAGATGCAGCGGTATTGAAGTAAGTAGTTTTTCATGGACCTCGATGCCTTCTTCGTTTACCCTCGTTCTAGACGGCGTTCCAAGCGTTTTTCTTTGAGTCGGCTTAGGCAGCCGGCCGTCAAATGGAACTGCCCATACATTGCTATCGAGAAACGCCTCTTCCAGATTCGATATCATTCGATTCCATGAGCTGATTTTGGCATTGATGTTGAGTTTTCGATGATGTGCATCCATGAAGCTTTCTTTCATGAAACTCAAGAAGAACTGCTTTATCAATATTGGATGGTAAAATGTCATCCTCGGCCAGTCTTGCGCGTTTTCACTAAGGAATTTAATAAGCCTGTTGATTTCAGTGAGGCTCGATCTCGCCTGCTTCTCATAGAACAAGCGGAGATTTTCATAAAACTCTTCAGTGAAATCTTTTCCATGGGAATTCCAAAGCATCGGCAATGCAATGAAGGAGATTTGTCCTTTTTTGTCCACAATATCCCAACAGTTCCAATACCGGATGGTGGAGGGATCAAGTAGCGGTATGTTCTCACCCCAATTGTTTGGATAGCTTTCCTTTATCCAGTTGTCGTAGCTGATTGTCGCGAGCCAAGGTGATCCGATATCCATTTTTTCAAAGGCTCTAAGCAGAATCCGCGCATATACCCGCCGTGATTCCAGCTTTGCCCTTACAAAGTCTTCCCCAGTTAGGGCCTCTAGAAATCCCCGCAAGATTTGTGCAAATGCCTCGCTTGCGAGGCTGCTGAGTGTGACGTAGGTATCGTTGAGGTGGCAGTAGCATTCCAGCAGCTTCATGGCCACATCAGGTGATGCGATATCTCCCTCCGAGCAGAGCTCAATTTTTGCGACCACCTCGGGGGAAAGCATTTGGTACGGGTAGTTGGAAAGCGCGAAGGTGTTTTTGATGATTGTCAAAATTTCTTGGCCTTATTTTTCTGCTAAAAACTGCTCTAGTACGCTAGTTCATGAGATTTTTACAGGATCATGCGAATAGTAATGATCCATGAACGCAGCCTGGACGCCGACCTGGCGCTGGCCCTGACCCTCAACGGCCGCGAGTTGCTGCGCGACGAGCCGCCGCTCAAGGTGCTGCTGATGTCCGCCACCCTGGAGGGCGAGCGCCTGTCCGCGCTGCTGGGCGACGCGCCGGTGGTGTCCAGCCAGGGCCGCATGCACCCGGTGGAGACGCGCTGGGGCGCACCCTGGCAGCCGGGCGAGCGGATCGAGCCGCGGGTGGTGCAGACCGTGCTGCAGGCCCTGGCCGACGAGCCCGGTAGCCTGCTGGTGTTCCTTCCCGGCCAGGCGGAGATCCGCCGGGTCCACGAACAGCTGGAGGAGAGCCTGGGGAGCCGCCCGGACATCCTGCTCTGCCCGCTGCACGGCGAGCTGGAGCTGAGCGCCCAGCGCGCCGCCATCGAGCCGGCGCCGAGCGGCCGGCGCAAGGTGGTGCTGGCCACCAATATCGCCGAGACCAGCCTGACCATCGACGGCGTGCGCGTGGTGGTGGACGCCGGCCTGGCGCGGGTGCCGCGTTTCGATCCGGCCAGTGGCATGACCCGCCTGGACACCCAGCGCATCTCCCGCGCTTCGGCCACCCAGCGCGCCGGCCGCGCCGGGCGCCTGGAGCCCGGCGTGTGCTACCGCCTGTGGTCGCAGAGCCAGCACGAGCAACTGGCGGCCTACGGTGCGGCGGAAATCCTCCAGGCCGACCTGGCCGGCCTGGCCCTGCAACTGGCGCGCTGGGGCGTGCGCCCCGGCGAGCTGGCCTGGCTGGACGAGCCGCCGGCCGCCGCCTTCGCCCAGGGCCGCGACCTGCTCGCGCGCCTCGGCGCGCTGGACGAGCGGGGCGCGCTGAGCGCCCACGGCCAGGCCATGGCCGAGCTGCCGGCGCACCCGCGCATCGCCCACCTGCTGCTGCGTGGCCAGGCCCTGGGGCTCGGCGCGCTGGCGGCCGACCTGGCGGCCCTGCTCGGCGAGCGCGACATCCTGCGCGGCGGCGGTGCCGACCTGCACAGCCGCATGGCGCTGCTCAGCGGCGAGGAGCGCGGCCAGCGCGGCGCGCGGGGCGGTGTGCAGCGCGCCCGCCAGTTGGCCCGGCAGTTCCGCGGCTACCTGCGCGGCAAGGCGAGCGAGGCGGTGGCCGACCCGGAGCACCCGCGCTGGCTTGGTGCGCTGCTGGCCTTCGCCTACCCGGACCGGGTCGCCCGCCAGCGCGGCAAGGGCGGTGGCGACTACCGCCTGGCCAACGGCCGGGCCGCGCTGTTCGCCGAGCCGGACGCGCTGATGAAGCACGAATGGCTGGTGATCGCCGACCTCGGCAGCCGCCAGGGCCAGCGCGACGAGCGCATCTACCTGGCCGCCGACCTCGACCCGGCGCTGTTCGACTCGGTGCTGGCCGAGCAGGTGGCGCTGCGCGAGGAGCTGGAGTGGGACGAGCGTGAGGGTGTGCTGCGCGCCGAGCGCCAGCGCCGGGTCGGCGAGCTGGTGCTGAGTCGCGAGCCGCTGGCCGACCTCGACGAGGGCGCCCGTGGCCGCGCGCTGCTCGGCCTGTTACGGCGCAAGGGCCTGGAGCTGCTGACGTGGACGCCCGAGCTGCGCCAGTGGCAGGCGCGGGTGGCGCTGCTGCGCCGCCTGGACCTGGAGCGGCAGGGCGACAGCGAATGGCCGGACCTGAGCGACGTCGCCCTGCTGGCCTCGCTGGAGGACTGGCTGTTGCCGTACCTGGGCAAGGTCAGCCGGCTCAGCCACTTCGCCAGTCTCGACCTGCCGGGCATCCTCGCCGGCCGGCTGCCCTGGCCGCTGCCCCAGCGCCTGGACGAGCTGGCACCCAGGCACCTGCAGGTGCCGTCCGGCTCGCGCATCGCCATCGACTACGCGGAGCACCCGCCGGTGCTGGCGGTGCGCCTGCAGGAACTGTTCGGCCTGGCCGAGACGCCGCGCATCGCCGGCGGGCGGCAGGGCGTGCTGTTGCACCTGCTGTCGCCGGCGCGGCGGCCGGTGCAGGTGACCCAGGACCTGGCCAGCTTCTGGGTCAACACCTACGCGGAGGTGAAGAAGGATCTCAAGGGCCGCTATCCCAAGCACTACTGGCCGGACGACCCGCTGATCGCCGAGCCGACCGCCAGGGCCAAGCCCCGCCGCTGAGCGGCGGGCGCCCGGCTCCGCTCAGAAGGTCTTGCCGACCCCCGCCACCAGCGTGGCCGAGCAGACGTCGTCGAAGCCGTTGAGGCTCGCGCACTCGGCCTCGGACAGGTCGGTGTCCACGTAGCTCAGCGACCAGTCCAGGCCGAGCCACGGGCGGTTCAGCCTGACCTCCCATTCCCGGTAGCCGTCGCGTTCGCCGCCGCTGGCGGAGAGGAACGCCGGGTCCTTGTAGTCCACCCGGCCGTAGCGCAGCTCCAGGCCGACCTCCAGGGGCAGCTCCGCGCGGTAGCCGACGTAGCCGTACAGGTAGCTCTGGTCGCCGCCCAGGTCGTCGGCGTAGTTGCCGCCGAGGAAGGCGCCGTGGGCGCTCAGCTCGGCATGGTACTCGGCGTAGTCGAACGCGCTCTGCCGCGGGTAGACGTAGCGGATGTAGGACAGGTCCAGGGCGATGTCGTCGTCGATCTGCCAGTAGTAGCCGGCGTAGTAGTCCAGCTCCTGGCGGGTCCTGCTGCCGAAGCCGAAGTCGACGTTGGAACTCCACACGCCGAGGTACAGGCCGCTGCCGTGCAGCAGGGTGGCCGAGCCCTGCAGGGCCGGGTCGTTCTGCGTCTGCGAGATGCCGCGGGTGCGGTAGTCGCTGTAGAGACCGGCGTTCAGTTCCAGGGCCAGGTCCTGGCCCAGCTCGACGGCCTGGGCGGCCGGCGCCAGCAGGCCGGCGGCCAGGAAGGGGATGAGGTGGCGTTTCATGGGGGCTCTCTTGTTGTTGTGGGGAAGCGGTTCAGCGCTGCGGGCAGGGCGCGGCGGGCCAGTCCGGGGCTTCCAGCTGGCCGAGGGAGAGGTGCGCCGTCTCCCGCAGGAGGAACGAGCAGAGCGCGACCAGGCTCAGGGCCGTGGCGCCGTACAGGGCCACGCCGAAGGGGTTGCGGTCGCTGAGGATGAGGATCGCGGTGGCCGCGCTGGAGGCGGTGCCGCCGCCCAGTGCCGCGCCGATCTGGTAGGCGGTGGACATGCCCGAGTAGCGCATGGCCCGGGGGAACTGCTCGGCGATGAAGGCCGGGATCGGCCCCTGGGTCGCGCCCATGAAGGCGCCGACCATGATGTAGGCGGCGCAGGACAGCGGCAGGCTGTGCACGCCGACCAGGGCGAAGAAGGCGAACAGCCCCGCCGCCATGAGGGCCGCGCCGAGGATCATCACCCGGCGCCGGCCGATGCGGTCGGAGAGGGCGGCGAACAGTGGCGCGGTGATGACGATGGCCACCGACAGGCTGATGTCGAACAGCAGCGCCTCGGTGCTGCCGTAGCCGATCTGGGTGGCGTAGGCGAGGAAGAAGGTGCTGCCGATGTAGGCGATGGTCACGTAGCCGAAGGCGATGCCGGTGCACAGCAGCATCTCGCGCGGGCGGCTGCGCAGCGCGTCCAGCAGCGGCATGCGCAGCGTCTCGCTCGGCGCCGGCGGCTGGCTGCCGGTCTTCTGCAGGCGGGCGTAGAGGCCGACCAGTACCAGCACGCCGCCGAGCCAGAAGGGGATGCGCCAGGCGAAGTCGACCAGGTTGTCGTCGTAGGCCAGGCTGACCAGGGCGAACACCAGCGAGCCGAGGATGCCGCCGATGCCGATGCCCATGCTCGTGAAGCTGCCCCACAGGCCGCGCCGCCCGGGCGGGGCCGACTCGATGCCGAACAGCGCCGCGCCGCCCCATTCGCCGCCGGCGGCGAAGCCCTGGACCAGGCGCAGCAGGACCAGCAGGACCGGGGCGGCGACGCCGATGCTGGCATGGGTCGGCAGGCAGCCGATCAGCAGGGTGCTCAGGCCCATCAGCAGCAGGGTGGCGACCAGCGCCTTCTGCCGCCCGGCCTTGTCGCCGACGTGGCCGAATACCATGCCGCCCAGCGGGCGGGCGAAGAAACCGGCGCCGAACGCGGCGAAGGCCACCAGGGTGGCGGTGAGCCGGTCCAGCTCGGGAAAGAACACCTCGGGGAACACCAGCGCGGCGGCGACGCCGTAGATGACGAAGTCGTAGAACTCCAGCGCGGTGCCCATGCCGGAGACGAAGAAGGTGCGCAGGGCGGACGGTCGGCCCGCCGGCGGTGTGTGATCGGTCATGACGTGCCCATCTTGTTGTTGGCGTGCGGGGCGCCCGGCCACCCGCGCGGCCGGGCGGTGTCGGTGGGTCAGAAGCGCAGGTGGCCCTGCTCGGCCAGGAGCATCGGGTTGCCGGCGCGGTACAGCAGGTCGCCGGCGCGGGTGTCGATGCCGATGGTCAGCAGGGTCTCCCAGCGTTCCTTCGGCGCCAGGCTGAGGTCCGGGTGGAAGCAGATCGGCGCCTGCGCGCCCGCCGCGCCGCACATGGCGCGGGCGCGGGCGGCCAGGTCGGCGTCGCCCATGGCGGCGCGCCGGGCGTCGACGTGGTCCAGGCGCAGGTAGGTGGTGGACACGTCGGCGGTGCGCTCGCCGGGCACCAGCTCCGGCGCCAGGAAGTGGTTGGTGTGGGTGATCCAGCCATCTGCGGCCGGCAGCACCACGGCCTTGGCCATGGGTGACATCTCGATGCTGGCGGCGCGCGGCGCCTGGTCGTCGCGGCCGAACACGGTGAGCACGGTGGAGGCGCTGACCCGCGCCGAGCGTGCCAGCTCGATGGCGTCCTCGACACTGCGCGCCTCCTCCAGCAGGCGGCGCGCCACGGCGTGCACCGGGACGCCGCCGCTGCCGTCGTCGCTGGCGTGGTGCAGGATGTTGAAGTGCAGGCCCAGGCCGGCGCTGTTGACGCCGATCTTGCCGAGCATGCCGAACTCGGTGAACAGCTTGACCCGCAGGCCGGTGCTGCCCTCCAGCTGCAGCAGCAGGCCGTGGGGCACCAGGGCGTCGTGCCAGTCCCAGGTCTGCAGGGTGCGCGGCGCCTCGGCGCCGGCCGGGGCGTACACGGCGGTGGAGCATTCGCCCTCGGCGGCGGCCGGCATGACAGCGAGGATTTCCGTGCGCGCGTTCAGCGCCGCCAGCTGCCACAGCGGCAGGCCGGCGCCTTCGGCGGTGGCGACCAGTTCCTGGGCCAGGCCTGGGCTCCAGGCCTGCAGCGAGGCCAGGCTGGCTTCGCCGATGGCGCGCACCTGGCGCGGATCGATGTCCACCTGGGTGAAGAAGTCGAGGTACAGCGCGCAGGTCTGCCGGATCTGCGGCGCCCAGCGCTCACCGATCTGGCGGCCGCGTTGCTGCGGGTTGTGGGTGTCGGTGACGAAGGTATGGAGTTTCACGGCGATTTCCTGTGCTGCGGCGTGTGGCGGACATGGCTTCGCCGTGGCGCGCCCGCGGGCGCGCCGGGCGAGGCGAGGTGGGTCAGCGGGAGAAGACTTCGCGGCCGGCGAAGTAGGTCTTCAGTACCTGGGTGTCGCGCAGGGCCTGGGGCTCGATCTGGAACACGTCGCGGTCCAGCACGATCAGGTCGGCCTGCTTGCCGGGCGCGAGCGAGCCGATCCGCCGGTCCAGTCGCAGGGCGCGGGCGGCGTTGAGGGTGTAGGCCTGGAACATGGTCTCGCGGTCGATCGCCTCGTCCGGGTTGAGCACGCCCTTCGGGCCGTCGCGGCTGATGGCCTGGTAGATGGCCAGCCACGGGTTGGCGGTGGTGATCGGCCAGTCGCTGGCACCGGCGATGGTGGCGCCGTTCTTCAGCAGCGAGCGCGCCGGGTACATGAAGCGGTAGGCCATGGCGCTGACGTAGGGCTTGACCAGGTCGACGCTCATCTCGTCGGCGGCGGCCCAGTACAGCTGCATCGAGGCGATCACGTCGAGCGGCGCGAAGCGGGCGAACTCCTTAGGGTTGACCATCTGCAGGTGGGTGATCGAGTGCGGGACGCCGCTGCTGCGCTGCTGGCGGGCGAATGCCACGGCATCAAGCGAGGCGCGCACCGCGCGGTCGCCGATGGCGTGCACGTGCACCAGCCAGCCGCGGGCATCGGCGGCGTCGACCAGGCGGGCGAAGCCCTGCGGGTCGAACAGCAGCTCGCCGTTCTTGCCCGAGTTGCGGTAGGCGTCGAGCAGGGCGGCGCTCTGCGCCGGGTGCTCGGCCACGCCGTCGGCGAACACCTTGATCCCCGGCAGGTTGAGGTTAGGGATGCCGGCGAAACGCTGGCGCACCTTGTCCAGCTCGTCGAGGTCGGCCGGCGTGGCCCTGGAGTCGGCCATCAGCAGGGCGGCGACGTGGGCGTTGAGCCCGCCCTTGGCGGCCAGCGCCTGGTAGGCCGGCAGCACGCCGGGCGAGTCGTTGTGGATGGCGCCGCCGGGGTTCTCGTTGACCAGCGGCTCCATCCAGGCGGTGATGCCGAGGCCGTGGTAATGCGACTGGGCGTCCTCCAGGGCGGCCAGCAGCTCGGCGCCGCTGGCCAGCGGCAGCAGTTCCTGCACCGGGTAGAGGCCGGCGTCGACCAGGAAACCGTTGGGCTGCCCGTCCGGGTGGTGGCCGAGGGTGGCCCGTTCCTCGCCCTCCAGCGCCGCGACCCTGGCGGCGTCGATACCGGCCTTGGCCAGCATGGCGCGGTTGGCCCAGCCGGTGTGGTAGTCGCCGCCGGACAGGAGGATCGGGGTGTCGGCCCATTCGCCGGAGTTGAAGCGCCGTTCCAGTTCGGCGATGCGGTCCCAGTAAGCGGTGGGCACGCCGCCCACGGCGAGGAACTCGCCGCGCCGCGCGCTGCCGTCGTCGCGCCACTGGCGCAATTTGAGCTCCAGCTGGTCCAGCGGCAGGTCCTCGCCGTTCAGGCCGGCCTGGCGCATCTGCAGGCCGCCCTTCACCACGTGGGCGTGGGAGTCGATGAAGCCGGGCATCAGCACCTTGCCGCCGAGGTCGACGAGCCGGGTGGCGTCCTGGCGCAACCCGAGCACCTGCTCGTCGGTACCGACGGCGAGCACCTTGCCGTTCTCGATGGCGATGGCCTGCTGCAGCGGCTGGCCGGGCTCGGCGGTATACACCTTGCCGTTGTGCAGGATGAGGTCGGCGGCGGCCATCGTTTCCATCGAGGCAAAGGATATTGCGCTGGCGAGCATCAGAGGGAGCAGCGGTTTCATGCGGAGGCCCTGTTTCTTGTTAGTCTGGTGGGCAGGCTAACCAGTACGGCAGGCCGGAAAAACGCCATGAGCTGCACAACTTCTGTGCCTGTCAGGAATAGATCAGTGGATAAACTGAGCGCACTCACCATGTTCGTCGCCACCGCCGAACAGGGCAATTTCAGCCGCGCCGCCGAGCAGCTGGGCAAGACCCCGTCGGCCCTGACCAAGGCCGTGGCGCAGCTGGAGGCGGAGCTGGGCACCCGGCTGTTCGAGCGCACCACCCGGCGCATGGCGCTGACCGAGGCCGGGCACATCTATCTGGAGGGCGCGCGTCAGGCGCTGATGCAGCTGCAGCTGGCCAGCGAGGGGGTGGAGCAGTTGCAGCACGAGTTGCGTGGCAGCCTGCGCATCACCGCGCCGCCGTCCTTCGGTCCCGCCTTCCTGGCCCGGGTGTGCTGCCGCTTCCTCAACGATCACCCGCAGGTGCATCTGGAGGTGGAGCTGAGCGACGTCTACGTCGACCTGGTGGACGGCGGCTACGACCTGGCCCTGCGCGACGGCCCCACCGACCTGCCCGGGGTGATCGCCCAGCCGCTGGTGGAGAATCACCTGCTGCTGTGCGCCAGCCCGGCCTACCTGGCGCGCAGGGGCGCGGACGTGAACCTGGACAACTACCTGGGGCACGACTGGCTGATCTTCCGCCACCCGCTGCTCAACCGGCACTTCTGGTGGGTGCAGCAGGGCGACCGGCGCATCCGCCTGGCCCAGCCGGTGCCGCGCCTGGCCAGCGACAACTACGACTTCCTGCTGGCCTGCCTGCTCGACGGCCAGGGCCTGCAGTTCATACCGCAGTGGAGCGCCGCGCCCTACCTGGCGCGGGGCGAACTGGTGGAGGTGATGCCCGAGTACTGGCGCGAGCCCAGCGCCTTCGGCCCCTGGATACACCTGCTGTACCTGCCGCACCGGCGCAACACGCGCAAGGTCAAGGTGTTCATCGAGTACCTCAAGCGGCACTGGCAGGAGGGGCTGCCCGCCTAGCGCCGGCTCAATCCACCCGCAGGTCTTCCCCGGCCGCCTGCAGTTCTTCGTAGGCGCGGTCGAGCCTTTCCAGCAAGCGCTTGCCGCCGGGCCAGTGGCGCGAGGCGATCAGCCTCGACTCGAAGCGTTGCAGCACGGTGTAGGGCAGTGGCGACAGGCCCAGCTCCTTGCGCACCTGCTCCACCGGGGCCTGGTAGTCGAGCAGGTAGTCGCCGCGTTTGCGCAGCAGCATGGCCAGGGCGGAGGCGTGGGTGCTGGTGCGGTGGGTGCTGATGCCCATGTGCGGCGCTTCCAGCAGGTCGTTGATCTGCTTCCAGTAGCTGTAGCCGCCGATCACGATCACGTCCTTGCCGCGCAGGCCGTCGGGGAGTTCCGGCGGTGGCGTGTCGTGGCGGTAGTAGAGGGCCAGGCTGAAGTGGCCCAGCGCATGGCGGGCCTCATGGGTGTGGCCAATCAGCTCCGACTTGCCGCCGGCGCCGGGCCAGAGCTGCACGCTGCCGTCCTGCAGTCCGGCGTACAGCCGCGCGCCCGGCAGCGAGCGGTACTCGCCGCGGTAGCCGGCGTGACGCAGCAGGCGCTCGGTCAGGGCCAGAACCGAGCCGCGCGGCTCGCCGTTCTCGTCGGTCCAGGTGTAGGGGGGGAATTCGTAGTAACCGACCGAGATGACCGGTTCGGCGGCCGCGCTCTGGGCCAGGGCGCCGGCACAGCAGAGCCACGCCAGGAGGGCAGGAAGAAGGGTTCTGCGCATCGTTTACCGCCGCGCGACTCGAGGCCGTCTTGTTGTTTCGTCACGGCTTCGAGCATGGCGGCAGGCGCAGGCTTTGTCCAGCGTACACCTGTGCGCTCCAGCGCCCGGCTCAGCTTTGCTGGGGCTCGACGTACAGCTCGTAGATCAGCTCCATGTCCCAGTACGCGGCCTCGATCTTGTGCCCGTCGAGGTCGCGCACGAAGCAGCCGTAGTAGGGCTCGCCGTAGTGCGGGCGTGGCCCGGGCGGGCCATCCGGGCTGGCGCCGGCGGCCAGGGCGGCCTCGTAGAAGGCGTGTACCGCCTGCTTGTCCTGGGCGACGAAGCCGAAGTGGGTGCCGTTGCCGACGTTCGCCGGCTGTCCGTCGATGGGCGCCTGCACCCAGAACTCCGGGTATTCGCGGCCCCAGGCCACGGCGCCGGGGTGTTCGAGGATGCGCTTGCAGCCCAGGGTGGGCATCACCTTGTCGTAGAAGGCCACGGCCTCGTCGAACCGGTTGGTGCCGATGGATACGTGGGACAGGATGCTGGGGTTCTGCTCGGCCATGGTGTTTCCTCCCTGGAGTGGAAGTGCCAAGCCTAGCAGTTGCGCCGGTTTTTTCCCGGCTCAGCTGCTGTGGCTGTCCTCGGTGGGCCGCGGGCTGCACAGCATGAAGCAGCGGAACAGCACCACGCTGGAGAACAGCTGGAGGAAGCCGTTGATCACGTCGAGCAGCAGGCCGTCGATGGCGTCCGGCTGCTCGCCGAGCAGTTGCAGGGTCCAGTCGTCCAGCAGCCACAGCGGCACGATCACCAGCAGCACGCAGGCCAGCAGTGACCAGAAGTGGCCCACGCTCAGCGCGTAGCTCTCGCGCATGGCCTGCAGCGGCGACAGCCCGCGCAGCACCAGCAGGTATTCGGCGAAGGCCAGCTTGACCATCAGCCACAGCGCCAGCGGCAGGAACAGGGCGCCGCCGAGCATGATCAGCAGCGTGCTCAGGGCCGTCAGCACGGCGAGGGACGGCCACAGCGGCAGGCTGGCGGCCAGCAGGTTGATCAACGCGGGGCGTTGGCCCTGGCTGCGGGCGTCGAGGTAGAGGATCAGCGCCGCGCTGTACAGCGGATAGAAGAACAGCCCCACCAGCAACTCGTAGGCCGGCGCGTGCGACGGTTCCACCATGGCCGAGACCAGGGCGCGCACCAGGCATTCGGCGGCGATCAGCGGCAGGCACAGCGGGGCGATGCGGGCCAGGTGGCGAGTGAAGAAGTAGAAGGAATCACGCAGGATGCTGAGCGGGTTCATCGGCAGGTATCGCGGCAGTACGTCTGCCTCACTTTAGCCGATGGGCGGGGCGGGGAACATGCCCGGCGCCTGCGCACGCATTAATACCCCCGGGGCGCCGGGCGGCAGGTCATAATGGCGGCCTTTTCCATGCGAGCCCAGCCGTGCGCAGAATTGCCTTGTTCGCCGATGTGCAGAACCTCTATTACACCGTTCGCCAGATCCATCGTTGCCACTTCGACTACGCAGCGCTGTGGCGCCGGCTCTCCGCCGATGGCGAGATCGTCGAGGCGCGTGCCTACGCCATCGACCGTGGCGACGCCAGGCAGCAGCAGTTCCAGCAGATCCTCCGTGGCCTGGGCTTTCAGGTGATGCTCAAGCCCTATATCCAGCGCAGCGACGGCTCGGCCAAGGGCGACTGGGACGTGGGCATCGCCCTGGACGTGATGGAGGCGGCCGAGCGGGTGGACGAGATCGTCCTGGCCTCCGGCGATGGCGACTTCGACCTGCTGCTGGAGCGTGCCCGAGCCCGCCACGGGGTGACCTGCACCGTGTACGGTGTGGACGGTCTCACCGCCCATTCCCTGATCCGCGCCGCCGACCGCTTCGTGCCGGTCGAAGGCTCCCTGCTGCTGAGGCACTAGCCGATGACGGAACGCATCGCCGTAATCGACTTCGAGACCACCGGCATGTCGCCGGCCCAGGGCGCGCGCCCGACCGAGGTCGGCGCGGCGATGATCGAGGGCGGGCGCATCGTCGCACGCTACCAGAGCCTGATGAACGCCGGCGCCTGGGTGCCGCCCTTCATCGAACAGCTCACCGGCATCAGCAACGCCATGGTTCGCCGCGCGCCGCCGGTGGCCGAGGTGATGGCCGAGGTGGCCGGGTTCGTCGGCGACGCGCCGCTGCTGGCACACAACGCGGCCTTCGACGCGAAGTTCTGGGATGCCGAACTGGGCCTGCTCGGTCGCCGCCGGGCGCGTGACTTCGCCTGCTCGCTGCTGCTCTCGCGGCGCCTGCTGCCGGAGGCGCCCAGCCACGCCCTGGGCAACCTCAACCGCTGGGCCGGGCTGCCCGACACCGGCCAGGCCCACCGCGCCCTGGCCGACGCCGAGATGGCAGCCAACCTGGCCCTGCACCTGCTGGCGCTGCTGTGGGAGCGTCACGACATCCGGGCGGACCACGCCTACCTGTGCGGCCTGCAGAAGCTTTCGGCAGCCAAGGTGCGGGCGCTGCTGCGCGCCAGTGCATGACTCCCCTCTCCCTCTGGGAGAGGGGCCGGGGGTGAGGGTCTTCCAGGCGTAGGGTGCGCTGTGCGCACCTGGGCTGCAGAGGAGCGCCGGTGCGCATGGCGCACCCTACCCGGCGCCGGATGCGCAACGGGATTGTGCAGTTGACCCGAACGAAAACGCCCCGGCAGTGGCCGGGGCGTTTTCGTATCAGCCGCGCATCAGTGATGCTCGCGGGTGGCGCGGAATTTCACGTCGGGCCAGCGTTCTTCCATCAGGCTCAGGTTGACCCGGGTCGGGGCCAGGTAGGTCAGGTGCCCGCCGCCGTCCACGGCCAGGTTCTCGAAGGCCTTGTCGCTGAACTCCTTGAGCTTCTTCTCGTCGGTACACTCGATCCAGCGGGCCGACCAGACGGTGATCGCCTCGTAGGCGCACTCGACCTTGTATTCCTCCTTGAGGCGGCTGGCGACCACGTCGAACTGCAGCACGCCCACGGCGCCGAGGATGATGTCGTTGTTGCGCTCGGGGAAGAACACCTGGGTGGCGCCTTCCTCGGCCAGTTCCTGCAGGCCCTGGCGCAACTGCTTGGACTTCAGCGGGTCCTTCAGGCGCACGCGGCGGAACAGTTCCGGGGCGAAGTGCGGGATGCCGGTGAAGCCCAGCACCTCGCCTTCGGTGAAGGTGTCACCGATCTGGATGGTGCCGTGGTTGTGCAGGCCGATGATGTCGCCGGCCCAGGCCTCTTCCAGCTGCTCGCGCTCGCTGGAGAAGAAGGTCAGGGCGTCGGCGATCTTCAGGTCCTTCTTGATCCGCACGTGGCGCATCTTCATGCCCTTCTCGTACTTGCCCGAGCAGATGCGCATGAAGGCGATGCGGTCGCGGTGCTTGGGGTCCATGTTCGCCTGGATCTTGAACACGAAGCCGCTGAACTTCTCTTCCACCGGCTCCACCACCCGCTCGTGGGCGGCGCGCGACAGCGGCTTGGGCGCCCAGTCGACGATGCAGTCGAGCACCTGGTCGACGCCGAAGTTGCCCAGCGCGGTGCCGAAGAACACCGGGGTCATCTCGCCCTTGAGGAAGGCGGCCTGGTCGAACTCGTGGCAGGCGCCCTGGACCAGCTCCAGCTCGTCGACGAAGCGCTCGTAGAGGTCGCCCAGGTGGGCGCGGGCCTCGTCCGAGTCGAGTTTGTCGATGATCTTCTGCTCGGTGCGCTCGTGGCCGTGGCCCGGTGTGTAGACGATGATCTTGTCCTGGGCCAGGTGGTAGACGCCCTTGAAGTCCTTGTAGCAGCCGATCGGCCAGGTGATCGGCGCGGCCTTGATCTTCAGCACCGCCTCGATCTCGTCGAGCAGCTCGATGGGGTCGCGGATGTCCCGGTCCAGCTTGTTGATGAAGCTGACGATGGGCGTGTCGCGCAGGCGGCAGACTTCCATCAGGGCGATGGTGCGCGGCTCCACGCCCTTGCCGCCGTCGAGCACCATCAGCGCCGAGTCCACCGCGGTCAGGGTGCGGTAGGTGTCCTCCGAGAAGTCTTCGTGGCCGGGGGTGTCCAGCAGGTTGACCATGTGCGCCCGGTAGGGGAACTGCATCACCGAGGTGGTGATGGAGATGCCGCGCTGCTTCTCCATCTCCATCCAGTCGGAGGTGGCGTGGCGGTCGGACTTGCGCGACTTCACCGTGCCCGCGACCTCGATCGCCTTGCCCATCAGCAGGAGCTTCTCGGTGATGGTGGTCTTACCGGCGTCGGGGTGGGAAATGATCGCGAACGTGCGGCGTTTGGCGACTTCGGCGGCCTGGATGGTCATGGGTCTGTGCCTGCGGGAGAGCGGTGGCGGGCGCGGGGCGCCCGGAAAAGCGCGGGATTATAACGGCAACCGGCCCGCCAAGGCAGGCCGGGTGTCGCCGACGCGGCAGCGGCCTTGTGGGA